>JAGHSE010000218.1 GCA_018066015.1 Candidatus Colivivens equi | reverse complement strand
AAATCTCAAAATCACCTAAAATGTAATTAATAGAACACCCCTAATGTGTCTTTGATTGCAAAGGTAATAATAAATCGATAAAAATCACATGACCATTACCTCTTTTTTCAAATATTTGATGATTTTTATTGCGTTTTGCGTTATTTTTAGGAATATTATCGTTATATTTGCATTGCTATTCATCTAAGAAATTTGTATAACATTTTTTGAAAATAATTTTTACGAGGCAGATAGGCTGCACAGATACCACCTACCTTTGCAGCAGAAATTTGTTTAACGTTCAAAACTGATCGAATATGAAAGAACTGAAATGTCCTAAGTGTGGAAATGTTTTCCAAGTCGATGAAGCTGACTATGCATCTATTGTTAGCCAAGTGAAAAACGCAGAATTTGAAGCCGAAATTGAAAAAAGACTGAGTGAAATATCTTCACGTCAAAAAGCCGAACAGGAACTTGTTGCGGCAAAAGCCGAACAGGGGTTCCAGCAACAGTTGAACCAAAAGGATATAGAACTAAATTCCAAGAATGCAGAAATAGAACGTTTGAAAAACGGTGTGGAATCGGCTCTTGAAAAACTGAAGGGAGAAAAAGAAGCTGAGATTACCGAACTCAAAAACAAGTTGCAAAATATCGAGTCGCAGAAACAGAACGAACTTGCACTTGCTTTAGCACAGAAGGACCAGATGATTGCTACATTAAACTCCAAGATAGAGCAGAATGACAGCAAACTACAACTGGCATTATCTGAAGAGAGAAACAAGGCTCAGCAGACAGCTTTAGAGAAGGACATGGAAATATCACGGCTTCGCTCTGATGTAGAACTGGAAAAGCGTGAGGCTAAAATCCATGAGACTGCACTCGTGAAACAACACGAGGAACAGATAAGGATGAAGCAGGAGCAGATTGACTATTACAAAGACCTGAAGACTAAAATGTCAACCAAGATGATTGGCGAGACATTGGAAATACATTGCTCTACATTGTTCAACCAGATGCTTCGCCCTGTAATGCCTTCTGCTTATTTCGAGAAGGATAATGATGCTTCCGATGGGACTAAAGGTGATTTCATTTTCAGAGACTTTGACGGTGAAACAGAATATGTTTCCATTATGTTCGAGATGAAGAACGAAATGGACACAACAGCCACAAAGCACAAGAACGAGGATTTCTTCAAGAAACTGGATGATGACCGTAAAAAGAAGAACTGTGAATTTGCTGTGCTCGTGTCTTTGCTGGAGCCGGAGAGTGAACTGTATAATGGCGGCATCGTTGATGTTTCATACCGTTATGACAAGATGTATGTTATCCGTCCTCAGTTCTTCATACCCCTGATTACTTTACTCGTACAGACATCAAAGAAAAGCCTGGATTACAAGCGCCAGCTTATCCTGGCTCAAAGCAAGGAGGTTGATGTCACTAACTTTGAATCAAAGATTGAAGATTTTAAGACTAAGTTCGGTCGCCATTATGAACTTGCCTCAAAGAAATTCGGAGATGCCATTAAGGATATTGATGCCACAATAGCAAAGCTCCAGAAGGTTCGCGAAGAGTTGGTTGGCTCAGAGAATAACCTGCGTCTGGCAAATCAAGATACAGACGATCTGACCATCCGTAAACTGACTTACAAGAATCCTACCATGAAGGCAAAGTTTGATGAAGCAAGAAAAGCCGAATCACAAGAAATTGAAGAGTAAATAATTTAAGGTGGGTTCTATAAATTCACCGAATAAGTAATAATTTTTCAAATATGGGTGATATCGTTCTTTTCAGCCCATTTGTTTTTGTTTCGGCACTCAGGGTGTCGCTCCGCTTGCCCTGGGCTTTGAACAGATTAGCCTTTCAGGCTGCATCGGGGGGGGGCGAGGGCTTCCGCACAGGTACCCAGGGTGTCGCTCCGCTTGCCCTGGGCTATGAACAGATTAGCCTTTCAGGCTGCATCGGGCGAGGTGCGAAGGAGGAAGACAAAAGTCAAAATCACCTAAAATGTAATTAATAGAACACCCCTTTAAACAAAAAACAAAAAAATACAAGATAATGGGAGCAAGTAGTTTTAATATCGTTGCAAAGTTGCAACATTGGATGGATAGCAACAACGGACAGATGTTCATGAATTATGCATACTCGTGGGGAGCATCTATCGTAATCCTTGGTGCTTTATTCAAACTCACACACATGACTGGGGCTGATATCATGTTGTTTATTGGTATGGGAACTGAGGTCTTGGTCTTTTTCATCTCAGGTTTTGAACGTCAATTTGAAGAAATTTCTGATGCAGAAAATACTCTACAAACTGGTGGGGTGACAATAGTAGGCAATTTAGGTGGAAACACACCCGAATCAGTAAACGCTGGAGAACTTGCTAACAAGTTTGCTGGATTTACGGAAAATGCTACCAACGGAAATGTAGTAATTGGGGGTGGTAATATTCAAACACCAGAGGTCGTAGGTATGAACACTGATATGGAAGATGCTACAAAGAACTATGTAGAACAACTCAATGAGCTTACATCAACGCTCAAGTCTGTAGCAGAACAAAGTGCACGTCTGACTCGTGATTCAGAGGAAATGGAGACTATGAATCGTACTCTGACGGGTATCAACAGATTCTACGAAATGCAACTTCGCAGTGTAAGTAATCAGAGCACTACAATTGATGAAGTCAACAACCAAACGAAAATGCTGGCTGCAAAACTTGAAGAGCTCAATAATGTATATGCTCGTATGGTTGAAGCCATGCAGGCTCACATGGGAGTAACTAAAGTTGACTAATGTGGTCATCAACTGTTTCTAAGTCTCACGCAGAGGCGTCTCAGCCAGCTTTGCTGGTACGATTTAGTTATTAAAGTCCTTATTAAAAACAGGTTTGAATAATTACTTTTATAACTCAATCTCGCACATCTATGATGTGCGCTGAGACTTTGCAGAGAGAGCAAAGAGACGCAGAGAGTCTTTTGCTCAAAGAATAATATTTACGATTAAATTTACGGGTAATTTACGGGCATTTACGTTTAAAATAAAATATATATCTAATGCCTACGGCGTAATTTTCGCAAATTTTCGTGTTTTTCGTGGTAAAAAAAAATTATTTATATTATGGCAATTAAGAAAAAGAAAATTACACCTCGTCAGAAGATGATAAATCTGATGTATGTCGTACTCATGGCTATGCTTGCATTGAATGTTAGTTCTGATGTACTGGATGCCTTCAATATGGTGGACGACAGTTTGACACGTTCTACTATCAATTCTGACGCACTCAATAAGAATATATATTCTGCCCTGGATGCAGAGTTGCGCAAAGATCCTGCCAAGGCCAAGGAAATTCATAATAAAGCTAACAACATCAGTGTGCTTGCAGATGCCTTGTATAATTTCATTGATACACTGAAGACTGAGATAGCCATTGAATCAGATGGCGACGATGCCGATGTGCATAATCTCAGCAACAGAGACAATCTGGAAGCAGCAAATCAAATCATGCTTTCTCCTACTAGGGGCAAAGGTGATGCACTGAAGGCCTCAATTGATAGATACCGCGAGAAAATTCTAGAGGTAGTAGTCAATCCTACACAAAGAAAACTCATTGCTGACAATCTCACCACTGATGTTCCTTCTAATACTCGTGGTGTAGGGAAGGGATGGAAAGAGTATTTATTTGAAAACACACCAGCCTGCGCTGCAATAACCATTCTGTCAAAATTACAGAGTGACGTAAGGTATTCTGAAACACAGGTACTGCACGAACTTATCAACAACTCTGACCTTGACATAGATGTAGGGACAGGCAGAGCACTGCATGTTAATGCTATTGATGCTTATGTCATACCTAGTGCAACTACAGTGGTGCGTGGCAGTAAGTTCAAAGCGCGTGTGGTGGTGGGCTCTATTGATACTACTCAACATCCAAGTATTTATGTAGGCAATAGTTTACTAAAAGCTACTGATGGTATGTACGAAACACTCTGTTCTTCTACTGGCACTCACAAATTTAGTGGGTATATTCTTGCTGTCAATGGTGACGGAAAAGTTGTTCGCAAGGAATTTTCACAAGAATACACAGTAGTGGAACCTGCCGCAACGGTGTCGGCCACTCTCATGAACGTATTATATGCAGGATATCAAAACCCTATCAGTGTCTCTGTTCCTGGTGTTCCTGTCAATCAGGTTAATCTTTCCATGACAAGAGGAACTCTTTCTCGTAATGGGGATGGACAATATACTGCCGTTCCTGCAAAGGTTGGAGAAGATGTAATCTTTACTGTTACTGCTAATCAAGAAGGACATGCAACAACTGTTGGGACTTTCCCATTCAAGGTTCGTAAATTACCTGATCCTGCCGCTTATATCGAATACAAAGATGCACAGGGAAATCCTGTCAGGTACAAAGGTGGCGGTAAGGCTATTTCAAAAAAAGCATTATTGAGTGCTACAGGCATTTCTGCTGCTATTGATGACGGCTTGCTCGACATTCCTTTCAAGGTTACAGGATTTACTATTTACTTCACTACACGATTAGGCGAATTTGTTCCTCGTGCTGCACAAGGCAATACCTTTACTGATCAGCAAATGGCTCTCATGCGTCAGCTTACTAAGGGAAAACATTTCTTTATAAGTGAAATTCAAGTTGTGGGTCCTGATGGTATCAAACGTACCTTGGATGCTGCAATGGACGGTCGTGTTAATTGATGAATTATTAAAGAATTAACTATTTAACATTATTATAATATGGTGAAAAAGATATTAGTTTTAGTCATGGCTTTGATGCCTACTGTGATTGCACTTGCACAACCCCAGGTATCTCGCAGAAATACCACAACTCAACCTAAAAGTGCTACGACTACATCAACGCCAACGTCCAATTCAGCAAAAACTCAGGCAACACCAAAGAAAAAGACTGCAACAAAGGTCTCAGAACCTACTGTTGACAGAGCAAGTATAATGTTTCCTACTGCAGTGACAGTGCCTCAGGATGTAAGTTGGAGACGTGATATTTATCGGGCACTTGACCTTACGCAAGATGCCAATGCTCCTCTTTATTTCCCTGTAGATCCACAGGGGGATAGGGTAAACCTATTCACTTTGTTGTTCCAACTACTTAATGAAGGGAAAATACCTGCATATAAGTATAGTTTAGACGGATTGGAGAATTTCAACAAAGAAAATCGTATGCATTTCAAGGAGTTTCTTGATGATAATGGAATTGACTATGAAATACAAGGTAATAGTATAAAGGTAGAACCTGCAGACATACCATCTGCTCTCGTTACTCGTTTTAATATTAAGGAGTCAACATACTACGACCAGAACACAGCAACTTTTCATAGTCGTGTCATTGCCATTTGTCCTGTCATTCAGAAGGCTGACGACTTTGACTTTGGTGACGATTCTGCATTTGACATGAGTGACGAGGAGACTAATGAAGAGGGTGGAATGGATGAGGCTGTTGCCAACGAACCTCTGCCTAAACGCAATATGCCTCTCTTTTGGGTGAAAGTAGAAGATGTAGCTCCATACCTCTCACAGCATATGATAATGACCAGCAACTACAATAATGCCGCTACATGTTCAATGGCTGATTTCTTTGATACTAATATGTATAAAGGAACTATCTACATGACTACAAATATGCAGAACAAGATTCTTCAGGAGCAATATGCTAATCCTAAAGACTTGAAGAAAGAACAGGATCGTATAGAGAAACAACTCTCAGACTTTGAGAAGAATATATGGGAGAACCCTGTTGATTCTGCAAAGATAGCAGAGCGTGACTCTCTGGCTTCTCTGCAAAAGAAAGCTAAGAAAGCAAAGGTAAGTAAAGCCCCAAAAGAAAACACAGAAGTGAAGAAAACTGCAAAAGCAGAAAAGACAAAATCAGCAAGTTCTTCTTCTCCTTCTACTCCAAGAGTGTCAGTAAGACGTCAGAGACATTGAACCTCTCCCCCCCCTTCTCTTACGCTCACTCGGTGGACTTCTTGCGGAACGTGTAGTATATACCAACTACAATAAACGGAATACTTAGTATTTGTCCCATGTCAAGTATCATCCCACGTTCAAATTCAACTTGTTCGGCTTTGATATATTCAATCAAGAAACGGAATGTAAAGACGGTCAACAATAAGAAACCAAAGTAAAACCCTGTACCTACATCCCTTTTGTTTGACTTATATATCATTACGATTACTATCAATATAATGAAATAAGCAATAGCCTCATATAGTTGTGAAGGATGACGTGGGACTAATTGTCCGTTTACTAACGCATCATTGGTATGGAATATAAACCCCCAAGCCACATCTGTAGGACTACCTATAATCTCTGAATTCATAAGGTTGCCAAGACGAATACATCCAGCAGTGAATGGTACTGATATACAGATATTATCCATTACTGTAAAGAATTTCAGACCATTTTTCTTGGCATATATGATAATAGCAATCAATATACCTAATGCGCCACCATGACTTGCCAATCCACTGTAACCAGAGAAGTGCAAATCCCATGTATCACGTGCAAAACGTATTGGGAGCAACATCTCAATAATTCCCTTTCCACTTCCTAAAAAATAGTTTGGCTCATAGAATAAGCAATGCCCTAATCTGGCACCAGCCAGTATTCCTATAAAACAATAGATAAACAACTTTTCTACCTGGTCCTTTGGTATGTGTTGCTCTTCGTAAAGTTTCTTTACGATGTAATACGCACCAATCAATCCAATACACCAAAGCAACGAATACCAACGTATGCTTAAACTTCCTATATGGAATACTTCTATGTTAGGGGTCCAATCAATAAAACAAAACATGATGTTAAAAAGTTGTTTGTAAGGATATTCTGTTAATTCTAAATTATTTAAGTTTCTGTATTTTCTGCCTCATGTAAATTTTACCACGAAAAACACGAAAATTTGCGAAAATTAAGTCATTACTGATGGGAATACTCCCACCATAATGCCTTATTCGGAAAATTCCGAATTCTACAGGCAAATAGATACCAGTGTAACAATAATCATAATATTTTATGACCATAGTAATTATTATCACATATACAC
>JAGHSE010000347.1 GCA_018066015.1 Candidatus Colivivens equi | reverse complement strand
GGATATATATGATTCTCCTTATGCTTTGCTAAGAGAGAATTTGCAGAATGCATATGATGCGGTCTTGATGCGAAAAGCAAAAGATGCCAGTTATTCTGATCCTTGTATAAAGATGACTATCTCAAATGGAGAGATAGTTATCATTGATAATGGCATTGGAATGACACAAGATGTCGTGGAGAACAACTACTGGAAAGCTGGTTCGAGTGGAAAAAACAATGAGGAAGCACGGAAGGCTGGCGTTGTTGGTACTTTCGGAATTGGCGCAATGGCTAACTTCGGCGTATGCCAGAAACTAGAAGTACACACACGCTATTATGCTTCGGAAGAAACTATTGTAACAGGATTGGAGTGTGAAAAAATATCCTTGGAAGAGGATTGCATTTCAAGACAATCTCATTATGATGCAAATCTTCCAATTGGAACCAAAATCATTGCGACTCTCAATCCAGGTGTTATTTTAAGCCACAATGATGCATTGAATTATCTAAGACCATATATTCAATATCTTGATATTCCCGTATATCTCAATGACCAGAATATCAGTCAACGGAATTATCGAGAAGAATTGATGATCAATGAAAATAACTCAATATCTTGCGTGGATGATTTCAATTTCAATGGATATGAATTTAAGGTTGTTTTGACGGCTCGTAATTATAACGAAGGCCTAATTAGTGTTCGTGTATCTAATATCAAGTTACGAGGAGTGCAATTGAAAGGCGATCTTGTACTCATTCAAAATAATGGTACCATCTATGGGCTAAGAAACGGCTTTGGATTAGCTCCAGTAGGACTGGCTTCTACATTTAGATGGGGTGGTGTAGCTAACTTGGCCGATATTATACCAACCGCAGGAAGAGATTCTTTGACAAGAGAAAGTATTGATTTGATTTCTTCGTTGGTTGCAGCTGTAGAGCAAGGCGTTGTAAAAATGTTCTCTAAATATCCAATTTGTGACTCAAATAGAGAGTTTTTATCATACGTATTTCAACATAGCAATCAAACTTCGGAACTAGCTTCAATGATTACAATAAGGAGAGAACCTTCTAGTGATCGAATAAGATTAGGTGATGTTAAGAAAAACATGGATGGAAGAAATGTCCATTTCTATCCTGGTTCTGACGATACAATCATCAATATGTTTGCAAATGAAGACAATTATCTCCTTGTTCTTAGTAATAACTCGATAAGAAAGAATATACAAAATCGGTTTCTTTCAACTATTGGAATCGACCCAATACCCGACAATGTAAGAGTTACAGATTATTCTAATGCAGATTTGGATACAGCAGAGATGTCATTGGTATTTAGAATAGAATTTATTCTTCAAAATGATTATTTGATGAATAATGCAAAGGTATATCTCTCTGCTATTACACATAACCAACCAATAAAGGTTGATACTAATGGAGATAGAGTTTTGATTCATCTTCAAAGATATGGAAAAAGTATTGGTAGTATTTGTGCAATTTACAAGTCGGATTATAATGTGTTTGATGGTTTTGTAAAGGATTATGTGCGACAAAATCTATATCCACACATTAGCAACTATGTACCTTCTGCTACAAAACAAGGAGCAGATGCTCTTATGAAAATTATGAAGCAAAAGAGGGATCTGTTTTCTATTGAGGAGAAAGAAATGGGACAGGTCGATGAAGTAATTCGGGATTACTTAAATGGCAAAGCAACTTTAGCAGAAGTTCATAGAGCAAGTGCAACTGTATATAATAGCCAGAAGCAAGAAGTGCGATCAGAGCAAACAGGAAGAGTTGAGGATGTAGTCCCAAGTGTACAAAAGGAAGTAGAAGACATAAATGTTCTAAAGAGTCAAGATAATCAGCAGAATACTCAAAGTGATATCATTCCGCAACCACCTATACTTAGACTAGATTATGAAACAGATATGAAATTGTTACAAACAGAGACATCCTACCCAGCTTTGAACGGTCATCAGTTTTTCTTAGCACTTTCAGACAAACTCTTTGACAGATACAGCGATTTCTTCCTTGAACCTCATTCTACAAAAGTCATTTGGAGTACACACAAAATCGTGTATGTTTTCACACATATTTCAAGTCGGGTATCAATGTATTATGATATCGATTTAAAAGAACCGTTGCCAGATAATATGACTGGTGGTATGCCAATAAAATCTACTACCATCATGACAAAAAATAAAATTTTTGTTCCTATAGTTAGGCAGATGTATGACTATTTTAATTTGAGAAATCATCAAGGTAAACTTGAGTTTTATGTGAGGTTTGACACCTTAGCGTCATAGTCGCCCATTATGTAACAATGATTTTAAATTGGTGAATGATCCCAACAATAGAAAATAGGCTAAAAGTAGTATTCCGATTCGGGAATACCAAGCATATGCTGGGTGTGAGGATCTGGGGAGACAGATGGTCTTTCCATGAACTACATGAGTTGCTTAGCGAATGCTGGGATTGTGAGAATGGGGATATGTCACGTGCAGAGGGATGCTCGTACATCGGTGTAATTTCCTACTTCAGCTACGAGGTGCGTCATGCCTTTATGGGTGATCGACTTGTGTTGCTGGATGGTAAGCCAGTGAAGGAATGGTCGGATGGGATGTTTCAGCTCTTTGAGAAGGAGATGAAGCGTTTCGAGGTGGGCATTGAACTGACATGGCCTCACATGCTCTTTATCATGGCTTCGTGGTGGGAATGCCTGAGACATCAGGATTGCCCAATGCGTGTGATGGATATCATGCGTGAGTTTACGGAGAACATCGAACATTTGTTACAACAGAGGAGCAAGACACAATACCCTAAGATTGAGCCTTACCTCCATGGTGCTATCTATGCCGCCAATCCCTATCTGATGCACTTCATGGAGCACATCAACTACGAGTATCTTCGTTGGTCAACATTCAGCAGAGTCTCTCTGAGCACTCTGGCAGACGAAATGATATGTGCGGCATACGGTACATATCAGTACGATGGCTATATGTCCACCCTCAAGAAGCACGCCAAGAAACTTGATTGCCCTATCGAAGAACTTCGTGCCCAGGTGGATGACTCGGTATATGATGTTGAATTATAGCTGCATTGATATGTGACTTTCATCTGTACATTATGGCAAGCAAGAACGATTCCAACTGGTACCAGAACTATGAAGCCCTCAAAGCATATATCCAGGAGCGAGGTCATCTACCCGATAAGCATGTGGTAGAGAACCGCGCTTTGCTTTCCTGGGCAAAGTACCAAAGGAAGAAGATCAAGGAAGGTACGCTGGATGAAGATAAGCGAGAACTGTTTGAATCTTTACTCGCCACTCGGTCAACTGAGCATACTGGTGGGAGAAGGAAGAAGGATGTATCGAATACTATCGAATACTAATCATGTCATAATATAGTTCAAAAGTATAGTATTGTATATGTCTAGACTGAAAATTATTTTATACTCTACTCAAAAATCTCAGCGCATTATTTATCAGGATAATGATGGGATTATGACTTATGAGATAGAAGAAACATTTCTTAAGAAATGTGAGATTGAACATTGTAATACGGCTTGGGCGAGGATTATAGTGTCAGAAAAAACAAGATGTGCATTGAAGGAACTTGAACAGAAGTACGATACAGTTACAGGCAAACATATACGCAAGTTGTACGGGTTTATTTCCAAACTTTCGGATGGTGAAGTGTTTTACTATATTAATGAAGACAAGGCTTCTGTAGTGGAGCGAAGAACTGCTTACGATTGTGTTAGAATGCAACATCTTGGATTCAGACCGGTGCATAATGTTGCCTTTCATCATTACAGTATGCTTGATATTTGTTTCCAGTATCTTTCATACGGATATGATGGTATAGAAGAATGGATAGGGGAAGAAGTTATTGACAAGAGAGTTTGCCGTTTTTGTGGTAAGTCATATCCAGAAGTGAATTTTGATAAGGTTGCTCATGCTGTACAAGATGCCCTGGGAAATAAGCTTCTATTCTGTTATGAAGAATGTGATACTTGCAACCATGACTTGGCTCCGATTGAGGATAACTTCAGGAGGATTATGGATTTCCGTAGGGCTATGTATCATATTCCACGAAAAGGAACAACATCTTCTCCAAAAGTTGTGGGTAAGACGTTTATCGTCAGGCCTGACAGTCATGGTTTTCCTGAATTGTTCTTAATGGAAGAATCTTTACCAAAAGAGGTAAATCATGCAAAACCCTTCTATATACATCTTGAGTTAAAAGATTCTATGACCAATGAAGGGATGTATATGGCTTTGTGTAAAATGGTGATTGACATGTTGCCTTCCTCTGAACTGATTCATTTTGAGAATACCATAAAATGGATAACTTCAAATGGAACGTGGGCTCCAGATTCGTTGCCTTCCATCTGGTTGTCAGTTTTGCCAACTGACAAGGCTGTATATCCACAACCTGTCTTGGATATTTTCTTGAATAACAAAGGTCAAATGCCTAATTCGCCATATTGTACAGGAATCCTGTGGATATATGACATTGCGTATATGTTTGTTTTGCCATTTGCAGATGTTGATGCTGGGCAATATAAGTATGATGATGATCTGGTAAACCATTGGCAACAAATGAAAAATATGGTAGGGATTCAACAATGGCAAAAACAAGATTCTAACAATTATCTGCCATCAACGCCATGGGTTAACTGGGAAGTGGATTTGTCCTTGTCGAATATACACGTTCTGCCAAAGTCCGATCCCATATTTGTAGAGTGCTTGACAATGAAGTTTGACCGCCCGAATATTGATATGCCGCCCTTTTCAAAAGACGGTATAACCTTCAACAAGACTAATAGACTTGAATTTGAATGCTATTATAATGGTGCTATTGCCGATAAAGACCTTCGAGATCTGACACAGCATA
Source organism: Candidatus Colivivens equi (assembly GCA_018066015.1). Lineage (GTDB taxonomy): Bacteria > Bacteroidota > Bacteroidia > Bacteroidales > Bacteroidaceae > Colivivens > Colivivens equi. Next base: position 4,084 of record JAGHSE010000347.1, on the reverse strand, counting down.
TTGCAGGACCAGGATTTCTCATTGCCCCAATTAATCGTCAAGTTCATGTTCAGATATGGGTAGATGTGAATGATACAACCGACAAGGTGAAATACTTCAGATATTCGTTCGAAGCAGTATTTGATATTCCATCGTTCTGGGCGTATATAAATATGGAAACTGAGAAGGATGGTTCACTTGTTTCGTTTGCTTTCCATAATGAATTACGAGACTATCTATATGAGAGCGCATTACGAAATGATGAGCCTTTAATGGTCAAGCTACGAGCAGGTTCACCATTCATAAAGTGCAGTATAGAAAAAATGATTGGATGTGAAAGAATCTTCACTTATGCATACTACATGGTTCCAACAGGGTTTGATGGTAGTTATGCTAAAATAGAAGATTCTAAAATCCATCCTATTGGGTGCGAATAGGTATGGCATCAAAAACTTACAATTTTCTTCTTACATTTTTTTAGTTGGGCTATGATACAAATTAAATACCTTCCAATGAACTATTACGATGCCATTGTTATCCGTTATGATGGAAACGATGGCATTTTTCATAATATACTTATTGATGGTGGTGATTACAGAAATACCACTTTGTGTTATACCGACAACATTAAACCTTGCCTTGAAAAGATTTTCAATGCAGGGGAAGTTATTGACCTATGGATTATAACCCATATAGATGATGACCATATTGGAGGTCTATTCCATTTTGTGAATGACACAGAATTCTTTAGCAATAATTCAGAAAGGTTAAAAAATATATGGATGAATTATGGCGGTGTTGGAGATTATAAGTTACATACAACGGGAGAAATCAGTTATGAGCATGGAAGGGATCTGCGTGATATTATTCTCAGTAAAGGTGCAACTGTCCTAGGCGGTATAACTACAGGGGTGAATCTAAATATAGCTGGGGCTCTTATAACAGCGGTTGGACCATCGTTATCTGCATTAAATGAATACATAGCATGGTGGAATAAAAAAGAATTTTCGGAGTTTTTTTCAACTTCGAATGGTGAGATTGATGGAAAAGACAATGATTATGACATCCTTTTGGCAGATTTTGATGTTTCAAATTATTCCGAAGACAAGTCTGTAACAAATAGAAGTAGTATTGCAGTTGTGATTACTTTCCATGAACGCAAGTTTTTATTCTCTGCCGACTCTTGCTCTTCGATCCTAAGTGATGGACTCATATCGCAAGGCTTTGTTAGAAATGGTCTTGTAAAGTTTGACATGATGCATATTCCACATCATGGTAGTTGTAGAAATACATCGAAAGAATTTCTGGACATGATTGATTGTGATAATTATGTTATAACAGGAAATGGTAGAAATAAATACCATCTTCCAGATAAAGAAACAATCGCAAGATTGAAAGCCGCATCTCCCGGAGGTTTCTCTTTACATTTTTCCAACTACAATTCTACAATTGAGCAAATCTTTGAGAACGAGATAGATCAATCTCTCAATGTATGCCCCAAAGCTGAATTTACATATGAATAATCAAAAATCAAGATACATATACTCTGTAAAACTGAAAGCTGGTAAGACTGGTTCTGCGGTAGTTGTAAAACATTCAGAAGGATACTACTTACTGTCAGCCTTGCATGTAATCAACCAAGCGAATACAGCTCAGATTATTGATATTAACAATGAAGTGACAGACATCGATATCAGTAATAAAGTTGAATCTTCAAAAGATGTTGACATCTGTGTTATGAAGATACCTGATGATATAGCAGAGCGTTTTGTTGTGTCTGCAAAGAGTGCCTCTTTCGAAGGTAGTGGTTATCCTTGTGAAATAGATGGATTTCCAACAAATGCTCCTGATAAACGTATTCGTATTGAAGATGACTGTGTAATAGACAAAGAATCGGAGGTTGGTGATGGCTTGTATGTGAAACTAAAAGAACAAAGAACCGATGGGCTAAAAATGGAAGATATCAAAGGAGGCTTTTCTGGTTCTGGTGTCTTCGTTGATTCCAATGGGGAAAAGTACGTGATAGGTATAGTCTATAAGGTTGATGATATTTGCCATCATTTTATTGGCTGGAAAATGCAGAAGATCAATGATGTTCTTAGAGAGAATAATTGGGAAGAGATTCACTTGACCCCTATAGAATTGAATAAGGAAATCCTGAAACAATATAACACATTAATTGAGAATAGTCATGATGTTTTAGAAAGAATCCATGATAGTATAATTGGGGAAATTCGCTTGGAACGCAAAACATATAAGTGTGCAATTAAAGATGCAATCAATCGTAATAACCAAGGTGATGTAGCTAATGTGGTTATTATTACAGGTGAAGCGGGAATTGGAAAATCTGTTTTGGCAAAAACTGTACTTTGTGAAACAGGGATTAATTCTGTTGCCATATTAGGAGATGACTTAGATAAGCGTTCAAGTTCAGAAATCTTAACACAGCTTGGAATTACAGAAGGATTAGAAAAGTTGTATAACTCACCAGTTTGGGGTGAAGGAAAAAAAATAGTGCTGATTGAAAGTGCAGAACGTATGTTAAATGGCAATACTGATGTAGCTGTACTTTTCATTGACAAGATTTTAAAGGAACGAGGTGATGTGACATTTGTGTTCACCATAAGAAAACATGCTGTGAGAATGCTTCGTATGAACTTAATGTCTAGTGGCGTAAAGGTAAGCAATGAGAATGTTATCGAAATTGGACCGCTGGATGAAACGGAATTGCGTGAAGTGGAACATAGTGTAAAGCATATATCGCCCTTTATAGCATCTGTAAAAACACGAGATATTATTTCCATACCATACTATCTGAATATAGTATGTTCTTTAAGTACTGAAGATAGAGAGAACCTTGATGATGAAGATCTTAAAAATGACCTGTGCAGGATAATAGTCGAAGGGAAACACGATGATGAAGAATCTGCAAAGCAAAGAATCAACAGCCTAATTTATATTGCACGTGAATCTGCCAATAATAGTATGGGACTCGTTAAGATCGAACCATCTAATACCATTGCATCGTTGGAGAATGACGAAATTGTAGTAGGAGATTTATCCAATAATAAAATACGCCCTAACCATGATTTGTTAACAGATTGGGCTCTTGGAAAACATATTGAGAATCTCTATCATCGCTATGTTACAAAAGATATATCTCTGCATGATTTTTACCAGAATATAGACCATAATGTTGCTTCTCGTAATGTTTTTAAGACTATTATGAAGAATAACATATCTGGTAACACTGAGGATTTTAGACTCTTCTTTGTTGAGACCATGTCTGCACAAATAGAGGATTTCCATTATGATGATTTGTTCTATGCAGTTCTTGATTCTGATAACGGAGCACAATTCTTGTCTAGTATTAAAAATGTTTTGATGGATGATAATGGAAGATTGGTGCAAAAAATAGGGAAAGCTCTGTCTTATATGTTCCGCGACATCGACTTTAATGGGAGACGTTTCTTGGAAGAACATGGACTTCTTGAGCAGAATACTAAATATAGAAACTCACAATTTATTGTTCCTGTTGGCAAGGGATGGAAAACGTTTGTGGAATTCCTGTACAATAACAGAGAGGTCTTCAGAAAATTCAGAAAGACGTTTATTCCACAATTATTAGAATGTGAACTTGTTAACATAAAGGAAACTGAAATTGGCAATTTGCCTCAGTATGTATTTGAGATATTGCTAGAAGATGTGGAGCAATGGTTACAGAATGACTCATACTATGAGGACTATAATGAGAATGTCATAAGATTGCTGTTTAAATGGATTAAAAGGGACATGTTTGGAATCAAAAGGCTCCTTAATGAATCACTTAGAGGAACATCATATAAACATGACCTCATTAGGCGTTTCGTGTTGACAGACAATAATAGTACATTAGGTCTGATATATTATTATACAGATATTTATAAGGGAATTGTCGAAAAAGAATGGATTACAAACAATGGAATTGTCGAAGACTATCACGACTTGCATGTTGCTTCTGCGCTTTCGACATCATATTATACATTCTTTATGGTAAAGCCTAAAGAGGCCATCAATCTTTTGTGTGATATACTTAATTATGACATAGATAAGAAGAGGTATATAG
>JAGHSE010000356.1 GCA_018066015.1 Candidatus Colivivens equi | reverse complement strand
ATCTAATACATATGATTTTATAGGGTTATTATCTGTTAGCTCTGGATTTAATAACATTTAGCCATGAAATTCTTCTCCAGTGATTTACAGAACTAATTGCAAAATAAATCACCCCCTGAATGAGTCTGCTCAGACAGGCGGGTGAATGATAAAAATTGAGATGTATACTTAAGTGCATATTTACAGCCAATAAATAATCCTTAATAGGTCATTAGACCATTATGCTTTAATGACCTATTTGAGATTATTTGTTTATCCATGAATATGTAGAGAATAATATTTGAAGGGGTGTTCTATTAATTCCCCACAAAAATAAATAATTAACGAACTATGGGCGTTATTGCTATTTTGATGTTTTTGGCTTTTTCTTTGCATCTTGCTGTTCTTCATTCAGTCACGATGCCCGCATCGCTCCTTTATTTAGGACAACAATCTGCTAAAGAAAAATCTCAAAATCACCTAAAATGTAATTAATAGAACACCCCTTAAAAGTTTAACGTCACTTCGTGCCAGTTCATGTTTTCCCTGTTATCTTTCTGAAGAAGTCAAGTGCATAGATGTCTGTCATACCAGAGATGAAATCCAACACACTCAAAATCTTCTCGTAAGTAGTGCCTTCTAATAGATTGTATTGCGACGACACTCCATGCAACAACAATTTAGAATATGCCTTCTCTGGAGTCATTGCAGCCTCAATGTATAGGTCAATTAGCGTAGTGATGATTTTGTAACCAGTCAATTCTATTCCACTCACCTCACGGTTGATGTATATTTTCTTATACGACACGTCCTCACATCGCTTGTAACCTTCATACAGCACTCCTGTAAGATTTAATATAAGTGAACTCTCAAATTCTCCGTTTAGAATCTTTTCTTCGTTTTCAACAAATAAATCTACACACGCTTTCTCCAACTCACCTATCACACATGAACGCATATAAGCCACCTTCTCGTTGTTGTCGGATATGTTGTTCACAGTTTCTTTATATTTGTTTTGATTCTTAGTATCAAAAAAACCAAGCAACAAATCCAAAGTTTCCTGCGTATCTAATATCTTTAGTTTATGTGCATCCTCAATATCCATTATCTCATAACAAATGTCATCAGCAGCCTCAACCAAAAAAACAAATGGATGACGCATTCGCATGAATGGTTTGTCGGGATATTTCTCTAAACCTAACTCGTCTGCAATTATTTCATACAGCTGTTTGTCTGCTTGAAAATACCCAAATTTCTGTTTGGTAACAGCCATACTTGATGGATAGGGATATTTTACAATGGAAGCCAAAGTGGGGTAAGTAAGTGCAAAGCCACCTTCGCGTCTGCCTTTGAAGTGATGTGTAAGCAAACGAAAAGAATTAGCATTTCCGTCATATCTCACTAAATCCTGCCACTCTTCTTCCGACATGGAATCCTTGTATTTCAGACCATCCCCCTCTGAAAAATAAGTAGCAATAGCCTTCTCGCCGGAATGGCCAAAGGGTGTATTGCCCATATCATGTGCTAAACAAGCCGCACTGACGATAGACCCACTCTCGTTTAATAGAGAATTTGTTAGTTCTGGATGTTTTTCAATCAAACGACGTGATATATCAGTACCCAGACTTCTTCCTACACAAGAAACCTCAAGACTATGCGTCAAACGATTATGTACAAACACACTGCCAGGCAGGGGAAACACCTGAGTTTTGTTTTGTAATCTACGAAAAGCCGACGAGAAGATTATACGATCAAAATCTCTGTGAAATTCTGTTCGTTCCTCATGTGCAAGTCCGTGATACCGTTCTGCACCTAGACGTTTGGTGGATAATAACTGTTGCCAATTCATAAAAATAATATAAAGGGGTGTTCTATTAATTCCCCGCAAAAATAAATAATTAACGAACTATGGGCGTTATTGCTATTTTGATGTTTTTGGCTTTTTCTTTGCATCTTGCTGTTCTTCATTCAGTCACGATGCCCG
>JAGHSE010000128.1 GCA_018066015.1 Candidatus Colivivens equi | reverse complement strand
GTTACAGATTAACTAAAAAGAAAAATAACAATGCCAAATTTAGGTCTGGAAATCAAGCGAAAATGCAAATTCTGCGGAAAGGTGTTTCTAATCAAGACGCTCGACAGCTATTATTGCTGCAAAAAATCTCTTGAAGAAGAACTTGAAACCAAGCGTCGCGCTCTCAAAGTTCTTACTACCATGATTGAGAAACTGACTGACCAGCGTAAGGAAATTGAGTCAGAAATTGAAAGTCTGGAGGCACAACTCCAGAAGTCAGGTTCCGATAGGAACGAAATTGCTCAGGAAATCGTAGCACTTCACATGAAACTTGCGTCAATCAATGAGAAACTCGAAGAAAAGCATGATAAATTGAATAAGGTCCATCAAGAAATAGCAAATCTGAAGGAGTCTTATGATTCCAGAATGGAGATGGTGAATGATGCTATCGAGTCGGACAAGTTGATAACGAATTATCTCAATCACCATGTTTCCATCATGCTCAAGGCATCTATCCTGGATCAGGTTTTGACTGTTCTCTCCGATTTGCCTATTTCTGCAGCAATTTCCTTCTGGGTAACAGTAGGATTCTTTTGCACTATACGCAATACTGCAGCTTCTTCCAAAGTGCAATTTTTGCACTTTAGGGGCAGTTCTTTACTTGTATTTGCACTTTGGAAGTCTGGCTTTGCACTTTGAACGGCACTTCCTTCAACCTTTCCCCAATCTACATGCATGATTCTATTCCTCAAATCATGTTGCTGATTGTATCGGCACTTGCATAATATACGGTCTTGCCTCCCAGCACCCATTCGTTCTTCGTGATGTTATAGTCACGAATACGACCAGCCGGTTTATAGATGCCATCGAACAATCTTCGGTGAATGGAAGTCAGTTGGGCAGGAGTAAACGAGAACGTCTTCTCTGCCAGAATCTCCGTGATACGAGCCGATACCTTATCCGCCTCCTCTGTTCGGTCGTTCTCTACCAACTTACGATTATCAGTCGATTTATAGTATGAATCAATCAGCCCCTTTGCTTCATCGATAGTGATGTCACCCTCAATATGCTTTACTGCTGTTTCCTTCAGATATTCAGACACACGAAGTCCATCCACGTCCTGAAGACCTATCGCAGTACGCCAAGCCGAGATCCTCTCACGTTTATGTGGCTCTGCCACACGTTCATAAGATTCAAAGTCAATATATTTCTGTTCTTCGTTCATTATGCGTATATAATTACACGGTCTATGTCATTATTTATTTTCCAATTCTGATAGTTGATCATTTAATTCTTTTGCTTTTGCTTTTAATAGCTCTATTTGACCATCATGGATTCCATACTTTCTATACTCGACCTTATGCCTGTAGTTCTTGAATTTTTCCAAGAATGCAATGGGATTCAATGATTGACCTAATACCATAAAGCAAATAACTTCAATAGCAATTACTACAAGACCAACAATATATGTTATCGGTTCTAGAAAATTCCAATCATGTTTGTACACATAATAAATCCAGCCGAATAATACGGCAAGCACAAGCAAGCAACTCAGAATTCTAGCAATGATAGTAAATGCATTTACCCGAGAATCTGCAATCTCAGACAACACTAGAGTATCGTTAATCTTATCTTGAATTTGGCTTATCTTATCCTTTATAGTCAGAATTTCTCGATTTCTCAATTCTGTTTCGTATTTGTCGAGTAATTCTTGTTGTTTTCTTTGATTTTCTTGATCTTGCAAAGCCAGTTTCTCAATAAATTCCTGTTTTGCAATTTCAATATCTTCTTGATATTTTATATTTAACTGTTTGTTTTCAGAATCTTTTTCGTTTATACGCTCAAGATACACCTTTTCCATTTCATCTTTTGCATATGCTTTTGCACATTGACGAATATCTTCCCCCTTCTGCAAAGCAGATAGATTTGACGCAAATAAATTTGAAACAATCGCATCTTGTTGTTTAAGATCCTCTGTAATTTCGCTGATTCCAGCAAGAGCAACTTGTAATTCTGTTTCACTAATCAGATTTTTCTCTCGAGGAATATTTAAGAAACTAACAAAACTGCTGAAATCGTCAGTTGATCTTGATGTGTATTTTAACAATAGTGCCATCCATTGACTCGGCTGTATGGTCACAGGCTGTGCTGTTGTAGAATGTTGCTTATCCCATGAATGCAATTTTATGTCACTTGTGATAAAGTAGAACTTCGTATGCTCAACTGTTTTATTATTACTTCCTCTTAGTTGCTCAATCCAATATATATTTTGTGCGTCATAAAGATGTAACGCATCACTCTTGGCGCTACCATTCCAAGTTTTGTAAATCTTAATTCCCGATTTGTAATCCTCAATCGTTTTAATTTCTTCGTTTTCAGGAAATGGACACTTAAACTCCTCTTGAATATGAAACTGTTCAATAAGTTTGTTGTATTCTGAAATAATGTTTGACTTAAAAAGGTCAAAACCATATCTAACTTTCCCCGACCTCCATTCATGATAATACTGGCAAAAACTTCCACTCATTATTTTTCTAAAAATAGTTGGATTAATATTGCCAAACGGAGTTGTATTCTTAATTTGGTTAATATGATAATCAATAGTTTCCATGAATTCATGTCTTGATATACATGTTACATGGAGCGTCTGGCCTGTTTCTAGACACTTTTTAAGAAAAGAAAGGGTTCTTTTTTTACGTTGAATACCATTTATCCCAAGCGCTCTGTAAAGTAAAGCGTTATCTAAATAGAATGCTTTGTTTTTAATAGCACTGGAAAGGACTGATTCCTTTGAATTATTTACAGCAACAGCATACTCAATACAACAATTGATCAGTTTATAAAGAGCAATGTTTTTATCATTGTCTTTCCAATTAAGAAAATCGTTAATTATTTGTACTTCCTCATCAGAAAATTGCTCTAGAATATCATTTGTAGCTTCAATTCTAGATCCTTTTAGGATGCCGCTAAATGCCTCAATATTAGTATTCAACAAATAATAGAGATATCGCTGCATTAAACCGACAAAATCATCATTCGCCAATTCCCTCTCCTTAACGAATTTCTCATATGTGTTTTGAATAACGTCTCCACTTCTATCTTTAAGAAGAAAATATCTTTTACCCACAAGACGATATGAATCTTCTCCTGGTGTTTTACCTACTAGATATTCAAATGATTCATGTCCTTTTATCAATGAAGATACTTCTTGTTCAGAGAATGTAATAGACAAATCTTCTTCAAGAGAATCAACAATCGACATGATTGACATGCCAACATTATCTCGAAGCACAAAAACTGACTCAATAAATTTTCTTCTTATTGTTTCTGTCTTTCTGTTACCAATAGACTCTTCTGCATAGATTATTGCAGCAGTTCTGGTAAGACTGGATATATCATTAATCATTGTAGCCATAAAAAACTAATTAAATGCAGAGAATCAATCCTGCGTATTTATATTATTAATCGTATGCTGTATTACAAAATAAGACGCCACTTTATTTAAGCATTCCATTAGGCACGAGTTCCCAACCATTGATACTCTCCATAGCGTTTGTCAATCATGTTGCAGATGTAAGCTAATCAAAATGCAAACAGGATATTTTCCATTATATCTAAATCTCAATAAAATCTCCCAATGGTCTAATCTTAGCTCTGTAAGTCATTATCTTGTTGCGTAGATTTGGCGTTTTGGGAAACGGAATCTCATGTGAATTATCAAATAGGAATACTGCATAGTACGGTGATGATTCAGGATTGAAGCCATATTTTACCAACGTTTCTTTTGACCAAATTTGGAAACTTCCTTTTGACTTTAAGCGAAATAAATGTGCATCTGTTCCGTTGGTATGTATAAGGACGTATTGCATCCTTTCGAATCCGTATGTCACGAGTACAGATCCTTTTGACTCTCCTACACGAGTATAACAAATTCCTGTTTTTATCATTTGCTCTTTCAAATCAGTGCGTGCATGATTAACGAGAACCATTACCTCTTCCGGATCCTCTTCCATTCTACGCTTCAAAGCCATAAACGCATTACTATCACATAGCTGTTCTCTTCTACGAATACTCAAATCAAGAAACTCTTGACTCATCTCGCATCCTATGTAACGTCTATTCATTAACGTTGCAGCTATGCCGGTAGTTGAGCTACCAGAGAATGGGTCCAGGATTGTATCGCCAGGCTTCGTAGATGCAAGTATTGCACGATATAATAAGCGCAACGGTTTTTGGGTTGGGTGTTTGCCACATTTATTTTCCCAAGCACTTGCAGCAGAGATTTTCCAAACATCTTGCATTTGGGTTCCACCATTCAACTTGAATAAGTCATCATAATTAAAAGTGTAATCCTTACAGCGCTTGCGAGTTGCCCATATTAGGTACTCTGCACAGAAATTGAGGCGTTTATCGGATAATGTAGTAGGTGGGTCGGGCTTCTGCCATACAACCATGTTGATGATTTTGAATCCGAGTTCGTCAAGACATTTTTCTACAGAGAAAATATTATGATAGGTTCCACATACCCATATCGTACCATTTTCTTTGAGTAACCTACAGCAGGATGAAAGCCACTTCATGTTAAATTCATTCTTTTCATCTCTTGTACGTACCCTGTCCCAATTACCTTTATCAAATTTTATATACTGACCGTTGATATTGACTTTACCGTTACCTGTGGACAAGAAGTATGGAGGATCTGCAAAAATCATATCAACTGGTTCATCGATAGATTTGAGCAGTTCCAAACTATCACCCTGGTATAGTGTGAAATCAGATATACTATAGTATGGCGTAGGCATTTACTACTTTATTATTTGGGTTTTTGTAAGATCCAATGATTGATTTCTGCTTTTTACATACTCTTTGAACTCGTGAGATAACAAAGTTTTTGAAAGAGTGTCATTTTTTGTTATTGACACAATAAAAATTTTATTTGTGTCTGTAATATTGTTTGTGAGTTTTATATGACCATCTTCATCAACAAAAAGAATATTAGAATCGAAAAGTTTGTGGTGGTTTTGACATAGCCACATTCCATTATGGCTACTTGTTGCATGCCCAAATTTCTCAGCGTCGGTTAATGATGATTTCTTTATGTCGGCAACAGGCCATATGTGTGCACCCTGAATTATTTCAGGTATTTCACACCCGCATAATGCACACTTTTTAGGACCTATACGACTAAGAAGGTTATATGTGTAGCATGCCGCACGAAGTTTAATGGAATCTGGTTCAGAATCCAACTTATTCCTATCAAAAGATAAGGTTGTATTGTGTATTTCGAACGCATGAGGAAACATACCCTTATAATGCATGATGGATGCCAGTGATGACTTAGGAAGGTTTTTTAATCTTCCTTCAACAATTGTGTATAATTCCACAGGCATATCTGATAGGACAAATGCTGATATTGCGAATAGTGTAGATTCGTATTTACTTGCGCCATAAGTTTTTGCATATATTTGAACCGCTGATTCTGTCTTGGTTATATAAGACGAATTATTCGAACGATTCCTTTTTTTTGTAATACGTCTCCAATTAATAAGCTCATCCAATGAAGAAAATGGTTTCCTATCTGTAAATTTAGCAGAGTTCGGGTTCTCTACGCATTCTATATTTATGAACTTATAACCTACAGTCATCAAAAGCTTATAACCAAACTGTAGATATGGAGTAAACAGATTGCCTTCATGTTTTAAAAAATAGAAATTTAAGGTTTTCTTTGTTGAGGAATCTGCCGTAAAAAGATTCAATACAGTTGGAGCACTCTGCAAAGTAGAGTTTCTACCATCGTCTTTTGTTTCTGATAGTGTAACGTAGTGTTTCTCGTCATTGTACTCAACAAAAACAAGACGGCCTTTGTTTATTCCGTTGCTTGTATTATCTATATGAACTTCATATTCTTCTTGGTTGGTTATTCGTATACAAATATCTTTCAGTACGCTATCTGTTAATACATTACGAAACAAGTTAGGCGTTTTTTGCCCATTTGGACGATATGTTATCTTCGCTTTCATATGGATTTAATAATTTGTAATAAGAACTTCTCGACGGTTGTTATATCTTCCTTGTGGAGTTTCTATGTCAATAACGTTGTAATGTTTGTTTGCTGCCCATTCTGCAATTTCCTTATTGTAGAAGTCATCTACACGGAGGACGTATGAAAGCATAAACCTAGAACCAAGTTCATTGATTTGATCTAAGAATAGACAAAGGTTCTGTTCATGTTTGATTGTCCATCCTTCAAATCCACGCTTACCATCATTGTAAACTCCAAGAGTGGAGCGGTAAGGTGGATCTGCGTAAACAAGCGTATCTGTAGTTACTCGATCTATCAATTTGTCAAAACTGAGATTGCAGTATTCTACATTTTTTGTCTTTGAACATCTGGCAAAAGTAATGAACTTGGACAAAAGACACTCATTGAACCACCTTGAACCAGCAGGATTGTTAAACTCGTGACTGGTGTTGAAACGTATCTGTTGCTGGAATCCATAAAGAATCAGCGTGTATAGCATACGTGGATCACGTTTGTTAATCGGTGTTTCGTTGTACTTCTTACGAAGTGCCAAGTAACCGTCCTTGTTGTCGGGTGAAAGAGAGTATTTATTAATCAGTTTCGACACGTACATCAAGTAGCTGTAAACATCGCCACTGAACGATTTGATCAAGCCTTCTACAAATGGGTTGATGTCGTTATAGATGGTTTCTTTTGATGGAATATTGATGCCAACGTTGAACCCTCCACCAAAAGCATCTACCAATGTGTCGAAAGGTTGCTTTGGAAGATGCTTCCTGATAATCTCAACCATCTTAGATTTGCTACCTGTGTAGTTAAGAGGAGATTCTACAACGACATCTTTAATAGGTTTCTTCTCTATGTAGAACAAGTATTCTTGGTGTCCTTCTGCTCCTTGGCATTTTGTATTATTATATTTTTTATAATCAATGGCTATACAGACAAAAGAATCCTCAACACCGTATCTTTTAAGAGTTGACTCTATGAACTCCTTAGACATGAAACCATCGTTATTATAACTCAGTATTACATGTGAGGCTTTTGTTTCTGCAACTACCTTGTCAAACAATATGTGGGCATGATACATTTTCGACCAATCAGATCGCATAGGGCCTGTTGGTCTTGAACCTGTCACCTTGCTAATTGTAGGATTATCATTGAGAATAAGCGTTTCGAGTAAGTGATATTGCGTGCCATACTGATTTTGTGTATAAGGAGGATCGAGATACAAAATGTCACATTCTATGTTTCCGATTATGTTCTCTATTTTTTCATTAAAATAGTCAGCATTCGGGCAAACACCATCCTTTGCATCGATTCTGCTAAAGACAATCGGTTTCTTAGCTCTACTATCCCAATGCTTCAAGAAAGCACCATACACTCCTGCTGTATTCGAAACATCTGAAACAGATTCCATAAGACATGCTAACAGATACACATACTCATGATCGTTTATTAAATCCTCTTTCTTCCATTCTTCAATTTGGAAACGGAAATAATCAATTCGCCCAGCGTTCTCTGCCGAGAAATACATTCTGTCTGAACCACCTGGTGAGTAATTCTCATAAATAAAATCTCGTCTTGATTCTTGATTACTATTGAGGAAAACAAAAGGATCAAATCCAAGTTTCTCAAAGTTGCATCCGTGAGCGTATAATTTACCAAGTGCAAATGTGGACGAACACTTGAGTGAATCGTTTATTATAACATGGTCATACGATGACTTTATGGCATCCGAAACCGAACCCATACCACAGAATGCATCAAAGAAAACCAGGTTTCGTTGAAGCAATCCTTTTTCTGCCAACAATTGTATGATTGGCTCTGTAAGACTTTCTTTACTGCCTAAATATCTCATGTTTGATTTCTGTCTATTTTTCCTTCTCCTTCCTCAACTCACTCAACGTCTTTCCCTCATAGCTAAAGTACTTAGGACCTTGGTAAGCGCCCGAAGTGTTCTGCTTATCTTCAGGCAGGAACTCGCGAGTGAAGGCAGAGAGTGACCAAAGGCGCCCCTGGTATTCCACCTTATCGTCTGATGCTACGGTGACGGGAAGGTTTAGTTCATCGAAGACAACCGTATCACCAACCTTCAATCCAACCATGTGGAACTTGAATGCTGGCTTCTGAGCTTTGCGTTCCTTCTCTTTACAGTCAGCTTCAATCTTCTTGTCCTCGGCTTTACTATTGCTGATGACAGGTTTGCCGTCAACATAAACTGCAAGTTCTGCATCGTCCAGCAGGTCGGCAATGTCGCGCATGATGTCGAGGGCCACGGATGGCGCAATGTTGAAGAACTCGCGGTTCTGGCGAATGCGGAGATCGGTCAAGCGGTCAATCTGCTTGTGTATCTGCTTCTCAACCTTGTCGAACTTCGTTGTCTTCAATGTTGCATAAATCTCGAATGGCAGAGGAACAGCCGTGTTGTCCAGTTCCTTAGAGCGCACATCCACAGAACGCGAACTCTTGCCAATCTTCACCCAATCCTCACGGAAGGAAGGGTTTGTGAGTATGTATACGTAGCCTTTGTTATTATCGTTCGTCATAATGAATTACTTATTACGTTAGCCAATTACTTCCCAATGCCCTGTTTTATTACTACCCACATATTTGATAAGATTCAAATCTCGAAGAACGTAGAGGTCTCGTTTGGTAGTTGTAACACTTGCACCTAATGCTTCAGACAATGTTTGTGCATTTATCGTGTCATTTATCGTGTCGTTTGTCGTGCCTTTTTTTATGATACAGTAAATTTTTTTCTGTCTTTCAGTAAGTTGAGGTAATTTTACCATATCATTTACTGGGACATTTACTGTGTCATTCTTCTGAGTATTTTCGACAGTTCCGACATTCTTGACGATTTCATAATATCTATCAGACAATTTGTAGCCATCTTGTGCTGAGATGAGTAATCCTTCGTCGATAAGTTTGCGTAGTGTTACTTCGTCTGTATGGCGTTGGCTTTCGCCTTGTGAAGCACGGAAGAGGGCAAGAAGGTCGAATACATTGAGTTTGTTGTTTGCTGGTCGGGCATTCTGCAACTCACGAGCATAGAGCATGAAGGCTGGGTACTTGATTTCGCCGGGGAGTCGTAGGCATACCTGCCAATCGTCAGTCAGAGAATAATCAGGCAAACGCTTACCATCCATCAGGCAATGGTAGAACATCTTATCAACACCCTGTCCACTCTTCTCGATGAAACCTGCCTTCTGCAATACCTCGGTGATGAGTTTGCAATGTGGCATACTATTAACCGTTAGGATATTGTCCACATCAACACCAACAGGGAAACCTCCAGCATTGGTGATGATGAGTTGGTCGGGATATTGCTTGACTACCACATCGCTCTGAATGTACATCACACGATGGCAGCAAGCATTGAGGATTGCCTCCCGTACTACTTCTCGATTGAACGCAGGAATAT
>JAGHSE010000374.1 GCA_018066015.1 Candidatus Colivivens equi | reverse complement strand
ATCACAACCATAAATAGTTTGTAAGGTATCAACACTATCTATCACAAGATCCTCGCTCTTCTTTGAAGGATTGAATGTTATCGTTTTTGATGTGCCTTGACTATCCGACAACCGCCACTCGTAAGGCAATTCCGTGTCGCAAATAGTATCCAGTTTGGATACTTGATAGGATGGATTGATTGTTAATAATAACCGATAGGTACTGTCGCAATCCAACGCTTTCGTTGTTGGGTGTTGCACATCAATCATCACACTCTTATCATAACGCTTGAAAATAGTTCCTTCCGGTGGGGCAGGACATTTAGGACCGAGACGTAATGTATCTTCCCAAAGATACGACTCGTCATCACACATTGTATGTTTGGATAATACAATTTCATGTTCAATGACATTTAACGTCAGTGTCCATATAGAATCACACCCCGCTTTATCTTCACATTGTTTGCAGCGATAAGCAGTGGTTTTTAGCACATCACGATATGTAAATGTCCCAAATGTAGATATATCTATGTATTTAACATCCTTCCAAACACCATTGTTCTGCAAAATTTGTAAATGATGTTCGGGAAGAACCTCTCCTGTTTCCTCGCTAATATGACCGCTCCACTCCTTATAATGAGTATCTATAGTATCAGCACAAACGTCTTTATGAACAGGAATGTTGTAATCCGGTAACACTAACCATGTAATGTGTACCGTACTATCACAACCATATTGAGTTGTAAGGGTAGTATCTTTAATGATGGAATCAACTAAAAAGACATTCTCTTCTGTTAGATGTAAATTGGATTTTTGTACCAAATCTTCAGTGGTCAAGGTATAAACCTTTCTTCCGCTTCCATCCCGCCATTGATAGGGCAAACTCTGATAACATAATGTATCTCGAATCGTGGTGTCGAAAGTCGGACGAAGAATTCTTTTTTGTAAAATTATGCTATCACAACCAAATTGAGTCGTTAATGAATCTAAAAATGAATATTCTTTGTTTAATTCAAATATAAATGTTTCTCCATTAAAAGATTGTTCTGTAATCGTATCTGCAATGAATGGCAATATAGTCCCATTGAGATGTAAATAAAAAGAATCCCCATAGCATACATTTTCATTTAATTTTAACTCCTTATTCTCATCAATTAAAAATGTATCATTTACTTGAACAACAGCCTTAACAGTATCAATAAACTCAAATTCACAAAGTGGCGTTTTGCGCGTCACAATCATCATAACGGTATCTATATGATTAGGTATAATCGGTAAGTTGCGAGGTATATCATCATATTTTTTACTTACAACCGAATCTCCTGTAGCGGATATTGTCTTTGGAATAACTATTGTTGTTGTAGTACCTTGCAAATGATGAAATTCCCATCTCACATCCGTATAGTCAAAATTAATAATACTTGTAAACGTTAATGGTCCATTGTCTTCACAAATTTTAACAGAATCAACACGTTCCCCATCTATTAACATCCACATAGTAGGTGTAATATTACTTGCCACACTATATGCATACGATTCATTCCACGCGTTTCCATCATCCTCTTCTTCGTGTCCTATTCCGTATATGTGAGCAACAAATTTTCCTTTTTCATTCGTCAACACATGTGCGGTAGTATCTACTTTTATTCGGGCTGCCGAATAATAGACACCATTTATAGGAGAAGAAAGAGGTTGAAACTCAGCAGATACATTCTTATTATCTACATACATTTCCGAAACGGCTTCCGTAGGTACAACGATATTGATATAATGTCTCTGCTGCATTTCGGCACGGAAGGGGAATATACTGACAATAGTACTATTGATTGCTGTCTCCAAAGGGACTATAGAGGTATAGGTTGGTGCGCCAATATGAGTGCTTGCATTGACACTAAAACTGGTTAGATATAGACCACAGTAAACCGCCCTTGATGCCTGCAATGTAAAAGCATTTTCCGCATAATCGCTCCACTTGATATTGAATTCTGCTGTTTCCAACGATTGTAGCGTTTTCTGAACCACTCCATTAATGCTAATTTGTGTTCCGTCTTCTACCGCTGTTACACGAACCACATCTCGATCTTGGTTGGCTGTTCGTGTAACAACAAATGTTTTCCCCAAACCTTCAACTGGCATATCTTGCTCATACAAATGATTAGGAGGACCGTTACTGTTACCAGTTGGAATATACGCATCTTGATTCCCATGGAAAACGGCAATAGGTAAGTTAGAACATACTACTGTTCCTGATAAATCAATATTGGTGCTGCTACTTCTATAAATATATGTATTTCCCTTGTCTAAAGATACCTGTAATTCTGCCTCTTGAGCACCATTTTCCATAGGAGTCACGACAAGTTTTGTTCCGTCTTCTGTCGCCACAATTACAAATTCAGTTGCCGAACGGTCCTGCTTATAGGTTTGTATAACATATTCCCGACCTAATGCACTGGTAGGTAAAACTAATGTAGCATCGTACGAATCCTTAAAATAGTTAAGGGCATATAGCGATATAGGATTATCGGAGTGTATATATATACCCTTATATTTATCATCAGCATCTTCAATATATGCCATCATATTAGGAATAGCTTCCTCATTGGATAAACCATATTGATTGTTGGCTTTTACATAAAACACCTTAGAATCAGTGGGATTCCATGTTGATGCCAACGTATCTGCATTAAAATAAATAGTTACTTTGGTATCTTGACGAGCAGAAGCGAACAACCGAAGGAAAATGTCTATATCATGCTTGCCTTTTCCTGCATTTCGCATAAATGTTACCCAGAAATCTGTCCCTTCCGTAGTATTATAATCCGTATTCCACCAAGATGCACCATCAGCCCACAAGTTGGCACTTATGAGCATGAAGAGCAATATGGACAATAAACGTCTATACATTTTTCGGGCGCAAAGATACAAGAAAAAAATTGATTATGCAAATAATTGTTAATTTTTTTGTTGATTTTTATAAAAATCATAACCCCTTTTTGGGGAAAGGTCGTAATCAGAAGAGTAGGGGGGGAAGATAGAACGCTGCGCTAATAGAACACTGACGCTAGTAGAACGGCAGCAAGGCTGCCTAATAGAACGGGCAGAGCCCTAATTGGTTGCAGGTTGTAGATGATAAAAGTGATAAAAATGATAAAAATGATAAAAGTCACAAAAATGATAAAAAGTGCAGAAGAAATAATATATAAGTTATTGAAAAAAAAAAAAATTTTTTGGTCAAAAAATTTGCAGAACTCAAAAAAATGTTGTATCTTTGTATCGCGTTTTTGAAACACGGTCAGTTGTTGACGGTGGAAGTTGAATCCTGTTGTTTGAATTGCTCCTAAAGTTCCTAATCTGACGCTTAACCACTCGGTCATGCCTGCTTGCGGGTATGATGCGGGTATGATGCCGTCAGCAAATAATATTAACTTAATTAAACCAACCTAAAATTATGAAAAAAGAAGAAGTTTTTAATCAGGGCGTTTTGTCAAATTTGTCAAATTTGTCAGATTCACAAAACGCAAGTCAAAGTGCTGACAATCAGCAGGAAGTCGTGAATGCAGACGGGTACCTTACGTGTCACATAGACACGGATCGTTTACCCCAGATGCTCCAAAAAATTTTAACCATCAGCGACAACAATTCCGTTCGGGACATGCTGTTTTTGTCTTCAATAACGGCATTGAGTTACGCGTGTCCCAAATTTTGGACGTTGCACGGTAAGCCGAGTAAGCGATACAATGCCAATCTGATGACCATGATATTGGCACCGGCAGCGAGTGGAAAAGGTGTGATGAGTTACACGAAACAACTATTACGTCCTATTCATGAGGAATTGAATAAGGAATCCAAGACGGGTAAGAAACAAATGGTATTTATTCCGTGTAACAGCACGGCATCCGCTTTTATTCAGCAATTAGCAGACAATGACGGAAAAGGTTTGCTTTTTGCCAACGAGATGGACACTTTATCCCAGATGTGGAAAAGCAGTTACGGTAAATTCTCGGATGTGTTACGTTGCGCCTTTGAGCATGAATCAATAGGTATGCGCAGGCGCACGAATAACGAGTATATAGAGATAGACAATCCCCAATTAAGTGTGTTGGTATCCGGTACTTACAATCAGTTGTTGCCTTTAATACGCAGCCGTGAGAACGGTTTGGCCAGTCGTTTTGCCTGTTATGTGGTAAAAGACATCCAAAAATTTGATTCCAATGTGTTTGACGAGGAAAGTTTAAGTGCAGGCAGTGAAGCCGAGAATCTATTTCGTCAACTGGGAACGAGTGTAAAGATTTTTTACGATTGGCAAATGCGTCAAACGGGCAGTTGCCAGTTCTGCTTTACGCGAAGTCAGAGTGAGAAATTGGCTCGAATGGTACAAGGGCAATGGGGGGCATACGTGACGGAAGATAATAGGGATTTTGATTCGACAATTAAACGTATAGGTGTGGTAATCAAACGTATAGGCATCGTTTTAGGGGCATTGCGTACGTCTATGACGGAGCCCCTGCCGGAGAAAATATATTGCAGCGATGATGATTTTCAAGTGCTGACCGTGGTGATGAATAAAATGCTACTTCATGCGGCATGGATGTTTGAGTTATTACCTCCTGCTCAAGCCAAGATTTATAGCCGTTCCGTCAATTATCAACAGCAACAATATTGGCAAAGTTTACCGACTGATTTTACGCGAACCGATGCGATGCAGTTGGCGGATGATTATGGCATCAATCAGGTAACCGCCACCCGTTGGATAAATCAACGTGTAGAGGCCGGTGAGGCTATCCGCGTGAGTCAGGGTCATTATAAGAAAGGAGCGTAATATGGCACAAGTGGATTTTTCTTATCCCGTACAGGAAATGCACGGTAAGCCGTGGCAGGACGCAGATTTCGCTTATTGTACCAGCAAGCGCACCGGCAAGGTTCATACGCAGAAAATCAATCCGTGGACTCATCCGTTTAACGAGAAACAATTAGCGGCTCAAGCCCGGACGCGAGAGGCGAATAAGCGCGTGAGTGAGATATTGCATAATCCCATTTTGCGCAGTCCATACGAGGATGCCTATCGCACCTTGCCGGAGCCGGACAGACCCCGGCTGAGGGATTATGTTTATAAACAAATTTATCGCCAGCTCGAATAACGAGTTGGCGATATCTGTGGTACCTCTTGGAGTTGAACCAAGGACACATGGATTTTCAGTCCATTGCTCTACCACCTGAGCTAAGGTACCTTCGTCGTCGCAACAAGTTCGCAAAGGCTGATACCACTTCGTTAAATCAGCA
>JAGHSE010000236.1 GCA_018066015.1 Candidatus Colivivens equi | reverse complement strand
AATTATATTTGCACATTAAAATAAAAATGTTTAAAGAAAAAATATGAAAAAGAATCTCGAAACCATCTGCATTCATGGTGGATGGAAACCTACAAAAGGTGAACCACAGCAGTTGCCAATCTATCAGTCAACAACATTCAAGTATGATACAAGCGATCAAATGGCTCGTCTGTTTGACTTAAAGGATTCCGGCTATTTCTATACTCGTCTCGCAAATCCTACTAATGATGCAGTAGCAAAAAAGATCAATGCTCTTGAAGGTGGTGTTGGTGCTATGTTAACTTCAAGCGGACAGGCTGCAAACTTCTATGCAGTATTCAATATTTGTCAGGCAGGAGATCATTTTATCACAAGCAACAGCATTTACGGCGGTACTTACAACCTCTTTGGTGTTACAATGAAGAAGTTGGGTATCGAATGTACATTTATTGATCAGGATTGGAGTGACGAACAGATTGAAGCTTGTTTCAAGCCAAATACCAAATGTTTCTTCGGTGAAACAATATCTAACCCTGGCGGTAATGTATTCGACATCGAAAGATTTGCAAAGATCGCACACAAACATGGGGTGCCACTTATTATTGATAATACATTTGCCACACCAATCAACTGTCGTCCATTCGAATGGGGTTGCGATATTGTAACACATTCAACTACAAAATATATGGATGGACATGCAACTCAAGTCGGTGGTTGTGTATGTGATAGTGGAAACTTCGACTGGGATAAATATGCTGAAAAATTCCCAGGTCTTACTACACCAGATGAAAGTTACCACGGACTAACATACACAAAAGCCTTCGGTAAGATGGCTTATATGACTAAACTAACAGCGCAGTTGATGCGTGACCTCGGTAGTATTCCAGCTCCACAAAACTGTTTCTTGCTGAACCTTGGTCTTGAGACATTAGCTCTTCGCATGAAACAACATTGCAGCAATGCTCAAAAAATTGCTGAATGGCTAGAGAAAAATCCTAAAGTCGGTTGGGTAAATTATGCGGGACTTCCATCAAATAAATATTACCCACTCGCTCAAAAATATATGCCAAATGGAACTTGCGGTGTAATTGCATTCGGTCTTAATGGTTCTCGTGAAGAAGCAATTAAGTTCATGGACAATCTTGATTTCATCTCAATTGTAACACATGTTGCTGATGCAAGAACTTGTGTGCTTCACCCTGCAAGCCATACACATCGTCAAATGTCAGACGAACAGCTTCGCGAAGCTGGTGTTGCACCTGATTTGGTTCGACTCTCTGTTGGTATTGAAAATGTAGAAGATATCATTGCTGATCTTGAACAAGCAATGTCTAAAATGTAAAAATAATTATTGCAATAATTACAATAAAGATAAAAGCTGTGCCAATTTAGTTTTGACACAGCTTTTATATTGTCCACGCGCGTCGATTACAGCGCGGGACTTTCCGAGAAGTCTTCGACGCTCGTCAATCAGTCCACGGGAAGTCTGGAAGTCTCTTCGACGCTCGTCAATCAGTCCACGGGAAGTCTGGAAGTCTCTTCGACGCTCGTCGATCAGTCCACGGGAATTCCCGAGAAGTCTTCGTAGGTCGTCGATTGGGACATCATAATCAGGAGAGAGGTTATCCACGAGCGTCGATAACCTCTCTCCTTTTCGGGAATACTCATCGTAGTGATACGATCACTACTTTCATCACCGGGAGTTGTCTTCGTAGCTCTACGATCGGAATTCACAGATTCAAAAGTTGTCATCGTAGCGCGTGGATGAGAGAAACTGAAAGAAGGAATAATTGCCGTAGAGTTTTTATTTGTTATACTACACGGTACCAAAGTGTGTAAGATCCATCTTCGTGGTATTCAAGATATATTTCTACATCATGTCCCGCAGGAATATCTTCGGCCATCTTGTTCACTACACGGATACCGCCGAGTTTGCCACTAAATCTTCCTGCGTTTTTCCAACCAGGTCCTTGTGGTGCAGCTCTTGTTTGGTCCATATTACCTACCACCATTGAATCTGAGATTTCGTTTTGCGGATGATTATAAAGAATATTGTCTACAATAATATATGCCAGTTCAGAACATATAACCGTTTCGTTCTCACTAGCAGAATAAATAATAAACCAATTCTGTGTACACTTAGTAGAGTCATCCAAGATGGTAAAGACATTCTCTTGAATCATTGTAGCCAAAGACTCATTTTTTTTGATTGCGAGTTCTTCTTCTGGATTTTCTTTTAGATTGTCACAAGAATAGAAACACAGAGAAGATGTGCTGAATAGCATAATGAAGAGACTGTGAAATAATAACTTTTTCATAATTTTGAAATTAATATTGATTAGCACTATTGCTGCTGCAAAAATAGAGTGTAGTTCTCTTCAAATCAATATTAATCACAGTGAAGCTGCCAAAATCAATGTTGAAATCTCGCTTTTTTAACTGTCAAGCCATAACTTGAGCTTCGAGGTTCGCTCTTTGCTGATTTCTATTCGGATCTCTGGGTAACAATCTATTTGTAATCGAGTTTTACCACTAAACCAATTGTGTAAACGTTGAACATGCTTAATATGTACAATATACTGACGATTTGCTCTAAAAAAATCTTTCGGATTAAGTTGACTGCATAATTCATCAAGTGTATACTTTATTATGACCGAGCGACCCTCAGTAAGGAATAATCTTGTTATATTGCTTTCCGTCGAAATATGAGATATCTGCTCTACACTTACAACCTCGCTATAATTAGCATGATGCACAAGAAAGTGCTGTCGATATAAATTATCTCTTTGTTTTATAGATGTCAAAATTTGACTAAAACTAGGAGATATTGACTGTCGTCTGACAAATGACTTCAGAGACTTCTCAACTTCGTCCTTTTGTATTGGTTTGAGGAGATAGGCAATTCCATTATATTCGAAAGCTCTAATAGCATATTCATCATAGGCAGTTGTAAAGATTATTGGTTTATTATTGTCAATATCAGCCAAAGCCTCAAAAACTATTCCGTCAGACAACCTTATGTCTGCAAAGATTAAGTCAAAATCATAATGATTAAGCATGTAACTTCGAACTTCAGAAATTGTAGAGAGCTGAGGACTTACAACAATCTGCTGATCTATATCAGTCAATATACGACAAAGCTCATTGTAATTAAGCTTTTCATCTTCAATTATTATTACATTCATAAAGATTTGCTTTGAAATATAAGAGGAAAACTAATACTGAAGAATTCTTCATTGTCAGACTTCTTGAAATCACTTATCCCCAACAATCGCAGTTGTTCCTGTAGATTGGCAAGACCTGTACCACAACTGGATTCAATGCCAGTTAAGCGGTTCCTATTATTCTTGACACATATCATTTTATTTATAATTTGAATATTTATTATTAGTGGAGAAGAAGATGTCATACCATTGTGTTTTACGGCATTTTCAACAAGATGCTGGATACTTGAAGGTGGAACAAAGGCATCAGACGGGATAGAATTATCTTCTGGAAATATTATTTGAATATAATCACCATGTCTAATTTGCAACAATTTCGCATATCTGCTCACTAAAGAAAATTCTTCTTTAATGGGTACAACATTCTGTTTCATTCCCATCAATATATCGCGATACATCAGAGCCAAAGCATTTACAAATTCCTTAGCAGACACAGGGTCTGTGGTAATGAGAGAAGAAAGTGCACTTAGGTTATTGAAAAAGAAATGCGGATTAACCTGAGATTGAAGATAGTGTAAATGTGCTTTTGCAGAAATTTTTTCTGCTTCTGATATTTTTGCTTCTAATAGTTCATTCTCAAATTCCATTTCAAATTTCTTTTTCCAGAACATAGAATTAGTCTTAATGGCTGAGATCAGTGTAGTAAGTAATACGAAAACAAAAATATTCTGAAAATAGACCAGTATATTAGAATTAAAAATCAACTCGCATACGCTACTCAAACTCCATGCAGTCAAAATATCAAAAATAAACAAAATCAAAGCATGTACAGCAATAAATCTCTGAAGACATTTATGTTTTTCTATTATGAACATAATAGCCTGGCTATACAGTATTGAGATCATTGTGAGAGTCACACATATAAGGACATCAATAATAATTCTCAATACAGAATAATTCTGATTCATGGCAATACTCCAATAAAGATAATAAAGAATTAAAGTAATTGCCGACATTTGTAATAATTCCTGTATTTGCTTTTTCATGCCTCAAAGTTACTAATTCTATTTTGACAACACAATAAATAATACAATAAAACATTCAAAAAATATGTTGAAATGCATTATTAGTGCATCTGTTTCAAATTTAAGGAAAACTTATAATCTAATCAACACCTTCATCAGGACTTCTCGTTCACGCAAGGGAAGATCATAATAGTATGAATCAATACCAGACTCTTGTAAGACAATATAATGCTTAGTATTAAATAGATTTGTTGCCGATAATGAAAACTGAAAAAACTTATTGAGATTGTATTTCAGATCTGCATCGTAAAGAGAGAAATTCTTAAATTGAGATTTAGCTATTTCATTAATCTGGTTATTGGCAGACAGTTTTATCTCTATTATCTTAGAAGGAAATATGAAGATTGAACCGTTGAATACTAATTGCCTAAATTTATCTGAATTGGCTACTTGATTATGTTCCCAAAACAAAGAACCTCTTATGCATGCTATGAATCTCAACCACTGCAGTTTTTGATATCCTAAACGAAGTGTTGCACTTGTAATGTTGGAATGATTATTTGCAACTATTCCAGACTGTGACAAAAGAAATGCAGAATGTGAATATTCTGCCGATGACTTAATTGACAATCCAGTTTCTGGAAAACTTTTATCAAGTGATGCATTCAGAAGATAACGGCGGCTATGGTTTTCACCCTTTACAATCTTAGTTAATGTCATCGTTTCAGCATGGCTATAATCAATATAGCATTCATTCCGTTCATCTGTAAATGATGCATTTACATTGGCAAACAGCATTGTGGCTAAATTTCTATAACCTACATTCAGATTAACTCTATTATGCTCCACTAAATATATTTTTTCGTAATCGTTATAGAAGTTAGTACGATACGAAGTGCGCAGCATAAATGGGGATAAGAATAGAGGCGAATAAATGTCATTTCCATGAGAGGCAGAAAGGTATGCTTTCCATTTATCAGAGAAATTGTGGGTTACAGACAATTCTGGTTCAATTCCTATCTTGCTTCTATCTGCTGTTGTCTTATGAAATTCTTTGTTGCTGGAGTTAATTACTGTAATAGGAAGTGCAAGAGATAGAATGCTTGTAGTTCCAAATCTCATAATATACGTTGGTGAGATTTTCAATTTAGATTGTATAGACGATACAACGCCATCATAATCATATTCTGAATTCAAGAAATAATGTCTGATAGATAATTTAAGGCTATTGTTCCTTAAAGGCAATGATGTAGTCAAGATGTTCTTAGAGGACATAGACCTTCTTGAGTATCTCTCTGCAATATTATCGAAAATTATTGTATCTGATGAGACGTCAAAGGATTCAGACCTGTCGAAATAGCGCAGATGAGACTTGATCTGCATATACTGTTGTCCAACAGGGAATGACATAGAGAAATAATTCTGTATGTACGTTGGACGACTCTTCTGGTTTTGTTCAACCAAAACATTGTTATTAATTATTGAACCTGCAGATGAATAACGGTTAACAGAGAGTTTCAGTTCATCAGAAACAAACATATTGTTACCATTAAGCTCATATTTCATAACCGGCTGGACAGAGAATTCATTGACTGGAATAATCTTTTGTTGAGTTAGTTCGACCGTCTGTGATCCACCAAAGATTGATTTGGAAAAATTCTGATATGTAGAATGATCTGAATATGTCAATACATTAAGGCGAAAAGATGCGTCTTCAGAAAAAGAAGTAAGATAGTTCAACCCTCCAGAATATGATTTGTTATGCAAATATCTTTTCTGTTCAATAGATTCGAACTGACTTGGATATGAGAGAAGACCAGGCGGTATCGGTTCATAGGCGTCAACGTCTTCAATGTCGAAATGCTCGCTAGTCTCAGAGGAAAGGTTTATACCGATATTGTTCATTTTTCCTGTAAAGAGCATTTGATTCTTTTTACCGACGCTTGTTAGGAACAATCTGTTATCCCATATGATTGGAGTACCGCCAACACCAGCCTCCAACTCACCAAACAACCTTGATTTATAATTTTGGTCAATCTTGATATTGATAGCTGCCTTGTCAGAATGTTCTTTTCCTCTGAGCATCTTTGTCGGTTGATGATTCTCAAGAATCTCAATAGCTGCAATTGCCTCTGCTGGCAGATTTCGTGTTGCCTGGTTGTAGTTGTAGCCAAGCAGGTCCTTACCTTCAATATAGAACTTATTGATAGATTTTCCTTGATAGGATATATAGCCGTTTTCCGAAACCTTGACACCAGGCAGATTGTTTAAGATATCTTCAAGATGCACATCCCCCTGATGCGTAAAAGCCTTAGCAAGATATGTTATGGTATCATTGCTTGTTCTTATAGGCTGAGCCTTAATTGTCACTTCTCTTATCTTGTGAGTTTTCTCTGATAACAGGATTGTATTAATTTTTTGAGTTGTAAATTTTGTTGCACAAGCCTTGACAGTCTCATATCCAATCAGAGAGAATACTATAGTATCTGTTCTATAAGCTCTCAGTGCCACATTTCCGTCCTTATCCGAAAGCACGAAACTCTGTATTTTATTCTCTGGAGAGGTCACTCGGCATGATGCATCGATCAAAGGATGCTGATATACAGAGTCTTTGACAACAAATTTCAGGATAACAACCTCCTGAGACATACTTGGGAATATCCCGGCCAAGAGAGTCAGTATTACAAAGAGATTTCTTTTCAATTGTTTTACTCCAATTCAATAGGGTTATAAGGGTGTGCCTTGATCTTTGCTCTCACATTATCATCTATTATCACAGAACCATCACTAACCAATGCTTCCATAGGATCGTCACATGAGTTCTTATATATCTTGCGCACAGTCTCTCGCCTCGTTTTGACTATGTCTTTTCGGTTCCAATAATATATAGGATTGTAACCGTTAACGGTCTTAATTCCATTAAGTACAAAATCGTGATGACCCAGAGAATCTGTTACGCGCAACACTAGCCCTGGAAGACCATTGAATTTGTATGGACCATAAGGCATACTGATTTCTGGACAATACCATGCAATATAGTCTCTACCAAACAACCTTGTGCTTGCTTTGAAACATTGGTAGTCTGATATTATTGTATCTCCATCCAGTAGTTTCCAGTCTAACTGAGGGCAATCTTCCACGTACTGATACTTAGTTGTCGAACCGGCAGTACGCTGTATTGTCAGTTTTTTCGTCTGTTTATTAAATAAGATAGACTCATTGAATCTTACTAGTCTTAGCAAATTAATTCTCTGCACAACCTCTTTCGGATCCTTCTGATTTCCCTTTTTGAATGATGTATCCATCAGAGAATCGTATCTCAACTGATTGTAATCACCGAATCTATTAAAATTGTTGCTTACCTGCAAGAATGTTTGTCCCTTTCTTTTTTGGAATGAAAATTCAGCATCCGGGGTAAAGAAATAATCGTAAACGACCAAATAATCTGCATTACCTACAATTTTCTTGTGGATGCTATCAGTCTTAAGACTCTGTATTGCTGTCGTATTTATTGTCTGGGCAGCAATAGTCAAAGAGAATAAGGTGAAAACAATAGAAATGAGAATTCGAAACATCATAGATATATTATTATGATAAGTGTACTTTAAGGATAAATTGCTAAAAAGATTCCACAAAAGACCTCAATGACTGAGAATTGCCTTCAAGTCCTATTTTTTTCTTAAACAAAAGAAGTTTGTGCTTAACAGATGTTTCGCTTATACCATATAGCATGGCCAGACTTTTAGCTGGTAGCTTTAAACGTAAAAGCATTAAAAGCCTTATATCTTCTTCTGACAGCATCGTATATTGATTTTTCAGTCTATTGACAAAAAAATGTTCCGAACTCTCAAGAAAAATCTCTATCTCGTTCCAATCATCTTCTGATAGGTTGATCTTCTTTTCAGGATGTTCTTTTATCTGACTAAGTAAAGACCTTATACTAATTTTCTCAGAAATATAGTTTCTCATAATGGATATTTGAGCATCTTTGTTAGCCATAACTATTTCCCGAATTTTTTGTTCAGTTTTCAGTCTTTCATCCGCGTGCCTCCTGTACATCAAATAAATATAAAGTAAACTGAGTGTAATAATGAAGAATACAAACAAAGAACATATAAATAAAATAGTTTTTGTATTTGATAAGTGTCTAATTTCAGCATTTGTTCTTGTCATTTCGATTAGTTTTTCGAAATTATCAATTTTATTTGCCATTTCTTTATGGTATACACTTTCAAGACTTTTGAATGCCGAATCGGAATATGCAATAGCCATAGTAGTTTGACCTTCCTTTATTGCCGTATTTTGCAAGAGCGCATATTTGCCGTAAGATTCTGTACTACCTGCTTTTGTTTTGCAATTTTTCAATAAATCCTTAGTTGCTTCCAACGAA
Organism: Candidatus Colivivens equi; assembly: GCA_018066015.1. Taxonomy (GTDB): domain Bacteria; phylum Bacteroidota; class Bacteroidia; order Bacteroidales; family Bacteroidaceae; genus Colivivens; species Colivivens equi. Next base: position 839 of record JAGHSE010000236.1, on the reverse strand, counting down.
TCTAACTCATAATAAGCATCCGCTAGAGCTAGCGTTATAGAGACATGCTTCTCTTTCGCTGTAGAGTAAGCTTTCTTAGCTTCTATTAGACAATCGACACTTTTACCGGATATATTATAGACAAAAGCTAAATCCTGATGGGCAGCAGAGATCAGCGTACTATCTCCATATATTTTTGCTAGTTCTAATGCTTTCGTACCAATTTGCAAAGCTTGTTCAAAATGGTTGTATGCAAGGCATTTTTCTGCATTAAGCATAATCCATACAAGATTGACATAACTTCTACCAGAGAATTCTCGGTATAAATTCAATGCTTTTATCGACAATTCTTCTGCCTGTTTCAGGTCATGGTGTTTCATTATATTTGTCAACTTTTCAGAGGCAAGCACCTCCGTCAAAGTGTCATTGAAATCTTCGCTTGATTTGATAGATTTCTTAAAGCAAAACTCTGCATTCTGTGTACTGTCAACCAAAGAATAATACTTGCCCATGTAATACATAGTGCGCCTAAATAATAAAGAAACAGGATTCTCATACCTGTTATAATAGTTATAAGCGTATCTAATAAGACTGTCACTATCTATATCGTAGCCACACTTATCCATTGCCCAATAATTTGCCAATGAATATTTAGCACGATATTCTTCATCTAAATTTCTGACATCGATTCCTTCCAGTATAGACAAAGTACTATCAGGATAAATATCGGAAAGACACAGGGCCTTTTCTATATCGGAATTTTTCTTATTCGTGCATGAATATAAAAACATCAATAATAGCAATAGAGGAAAGTTGTATTTATTCATATACATTAGTTTTGACGAGGTAAAGATAATGAT
>JAGHSE010000084.1 GCA_018066015.1 Candidatus Colivivens equi | reverse complement strand
CTTATCAATTATCAATATATTTGAAAAAATATGTTGTTTACGTTATTTTTTTCTATATTTGCATGATTATTTAGATAAAAACTAAAAAACGATATATTATGTTTAGAAATTTTATGGGATTTTGTATTTTAGCTTCGAGTGTTTTATTTAGTTGCCAAAATGGCAATGGTACGAGTGATTCCATTGATGATGATGGATTTGAATATACAGATGAGCGTTTTGCTGATTTGCAGATGTTGAGATATAAGGTGGAGGGGTTTGAAAATCTGACTTTGAAACAGAAGACTTTTATTTATTATCTCTCTGAGGCTGCTTTGTGGGGACGTGATATTTTGTTTGACCAGAACGGTCGTTACAATCTGCAGATTCGTGATTTGTTGGAATTAATCTATACTGACGAGGGTGTAGATAGAGATGATGAGAATTTCAAGGGTATGGAAGTCTATCTGAAGAGAGTATGGTTCTCAAATGGCATTCATCATCATTACGGATGTGAGAAATTCGTGCCTCAGTTTAGCGAAGAGTGGTTCAGACAGCAGGTCAGTAAATTGAACACAGACATAGCAGATGGGGAGATGAACACTATATGCAAGGTGATATTTGACCCTGAATATATGGCTAAACGAGTGAATCTGGCTGAAGGAGAGGACTTGTTGTTGACTAGTGCAATGAACTACTATGACGGAGTAAGTCAAGAGGAGGCAGAGAATTTCTACGGTGAGATGAAATCAAACTATGCCGACAAGAATCATCCAGTGATGTTTGGCATGAACAGCACATTAGTGAAGGAGAATGGCAGTTTGGTAGAGAAGAAATGGGTTGTAGGTAAAGGCAAATATGGACAGTATCTGCAAAAGATTGTGGAATATCTGTTGAAGGCTCGTGAATATGCTGAGGATGAAAAGCAGAAAGTGGTTATTGATAAATTGGTAGATTATTATCGTACAGGCGACTTAAAAACTTTTGATGAATATAGTATTGCATGGCTTGATAATACAGAACCTCTGGTTGACTTTGTCAATGGTTTTATTGAGTGTTATGGAGACCCTCTAGGCCTGAAATGTTCGTGGGAGTCAATAGTGAATTTCAAGGATGTAGAGGCTACAAAGCGTACTGAGACGTTGAGTAAGAATGCTCAGTGGTTTGAAGATAACTCTCCGGTAGAACCTCAGTTTAAGAAGGAGAACGTAAAGGGTATTTCTGCTAAGGTCATCACTGCTGCCATCCTCGGAGGTGATTTGTATCCGTCAACTGCAATCGGCATAAATCTGCCTAACTCAGACTGGGTGCGCAAGGAACATGGTAGTAAGTCTGTCACTATCGGAAACCTGACCGATGCGTACAACAAGGCTGCTGGTAGTGGTATGAGAAATGAGTTTGTTTATTCTCAGACAGAAATTGACTTGCTTGACAAGTATGCCGACCTGACTGACGACATTCATACCGACCTACATGAGTGTCTGGGTCATGGTAGTGGAAAATTGATGCCAGGAGCTGATGCGGACAGTCTGAAAAACTACGGTTCGACTATTGAGGAAACTCGTGCAGACTTGTTTGGACTGTATTATGTGGCTGACAAGAAGATGACAGAACTTGGATTGATTCCTGATACCGAGGCTTACAAGGCACAATATTACAGTTACATGATGAACGGACTGATGACTCAGCTCGTGAGAATTCAACCAGGAAATAATATTGAGGAGGCTCACATGAGAAACAGAGCTCTCATTGCACATTGGTGTTACGAGAAGGGTAAGGCGGACAAAGTGGTTGAAATGGTAAAGAAAGATGGCAAGACTTATGTAAAAATCAACGACTACGATGCTCTGAGAGGTTTGTTTGGAGAATTGTTGGCAAAAATCCAAAGAATAAAGAGTACTGCTGACTTTGCAGGAGCTAAGGAGTTGGTTGAAAACTATGCAGTAAAGGTAGATCCTGTTCTTCATAAAGAGGTGCTTTCTCGTTACGAAAAACTCAACATTGCTCCTTATAAGGGATTTATCAATCCTCGATATGTAGTAGAGAAAGATAAGAATGGTAATATCACAGATGTAAAGATAGACTATACCGAGGGATATGCAGAGCAAATGCTGAGATATAGCAAGGAGTACAACGCAGGGCACTAATAAACATAGAATAAATTGACTGTATCTGACGTAAAACGCGACTTACACGCTTGCATGAATGGGGTGGCTTCTGCAGCCATGAGGCAGAGTGATGACTACAGAGTGAACTTTGGGGTGGAACTGCCTAGACTTGAGAGGTTGGCTGACGAGATTGACGCCTCATTGGCACCTGATTTGTGGAAAGAGAGTGTGAGAGAATGTCGCATCTTGGCTTTGATGATTCAGAGGAGAGATGATTTCTCTGAAGAACTTTGTGACGTATGGATTGAGCAGATTCATACTGCTGAGATTGCTCAAATTGCCAGTATGTATTTGTTTCAGTATTTGGACTATGCCGTAGATAAATCTCTTGAATGGATTGCAAGTGATGAGGAAATAAAACAAATTTGTGGGTTTACGACTCTTTGGAAAATCAGAGAAAGAAATATACTTACCGTCAACAATATTACTGCCAACGACAATGTCAACTATAATAACGATGCTGAGGCTTTTACTTCAAGAACACTGGAGGAGATTATAGATCAGGCTCAGTCGGCAGTAATAAGCGACAATCTTTTTGTTAAAAAAATAGCACAAAGATGGACTTCTATCAGCAGGCATACGACATACTGACAAAATATATAGCAGAAAAAAAACTCAGGAAAACACCTGAGCGATACCACATGCTTGAGGCTGTGTATAGACATGATGGTCATTTTACTGCAGAGGAGTTATTGGCTGAGATGCAGACAAAGTTCAGGGTAAGTAGAGCAACTGTTTATAATAATCTGGATTTGTTTGTCAAGGCGGGATTGGTAGTGAAGAATTTGCTTGCCGACACTATTATTTATGAAAAATGTCTGGGAATGACTGCTCATCATCACATGGTATGCACTATGTGTGGTGCAATAAAAGAATTTTCAGATGTCAACATTGAAAAGGCAGTGAATGGTGCGAGGTATCAGAAATTCAGAAAACAGACTTATTGTGTGAATGTATATGGAATATGTAATAAATGTATGGTGAAGATGAGTAGAGCAAGGAAGAGACTAAATCAATGAATATGAATAATCAGAAAGCTGACGTAATAATCGGTCTTCAATGGGGAGACGAAGGTAAGGGCCGGGTGACAGAATATCTCGCCCTAAGATATGACGTGATTGCTAGGTTTAATGGTGGTCCTAACTCTGTACGTACTATTCCTCATGGTGCAGTGTTGAGTGATACCCTTTTAATTCTAGGCAATGGTATGGCCATTTCGCCAGACTGTCTGATGAATGAAATAAAACAGATAGAACACGCAGGTGTGTATCTCAAGGACCGCTTGCTTATCTCAAAGAGAGCCCAACTAATAATGCCTTCACACCGTTTGCTTGATAAGGCGTATGAGTCTGTCAGGGCAGAAAACAAGCTAAGTACATCCAGTCAGGGAGTAGGTCCTGCCTATGCCGATAAGGCAAATCGCGTAGGACTGAGAATTGGAGATATCGTTGACCATTTTGCAGAAAAATTTGCCACGCACAAGGCTGTGCATGAAAGTATATTACGTTCAATGCATTTCTATTCACCAATGGAAATCAACAACATAGAGTCTGAATGGCTTGAGGGGGTGGAATATATCAAACAATTTAAGTTTGTTGATACAGAGCGCGAAATACATAAGTTGATGCAGGAGGGCAAGATGGTGCTATGTGAGGGTGCCAGAGGCGCAATGCTGGATGTAGATATGGGTACATATCCGTTTGTTACGTCATGCAATACAGTGAGTGCTGCGGCTTGTACCGGACTGGGCATTCCTCCTACTATGATAGGTACGGTGTATGGTGTGGCAAAGATTTACAGTACAAGAGTGGGTGCTGGTCCATTTCCTACTGAACTTTTTGATGCGAATGCGAAAAAAATGCGTGAGAAGGGCAATGAACTGGGTACGGGTACTGAATATGAACGTAGATGTGGGTGGATTGACCTTGTGGCTCTGAAACATGCTATTATGATTAACGGAGTGAATAAACTGATTCTCACAAAATGTGATGCTTTTGATGAATTTGAAACCATAAAGGCATGTGTGGCGTATAAGAAGGATGTAGAATTCATAGATTATTACCCAGACGAAAAGTCGCACGAAGAACTAGAACCTATATATGTTGAGATGCAGGGATGGAAGGAACGGTTGTCATATTGCAGAAAGGAATCAGACTTCCCTGCTGCCTTTATTGAGTTTGTGCGTTTTCTTGAAAAAGAATTAGGTGTCCCTGTGTCGTATGTCTCTGTTGGGTTTGACAAGGAACAGACTATAGAAATGGATGTAGAGAAGAGGTCATAAATAACGTCAATGTCAACAACAACGACAACTAAATTAACGACAACGTCAATGACAACTATCAAAATCAAGGCACCAGATAGTATAGTCTCAGCGGAGATAGACTTGCCGATATCAAAAAGTATTGTCAGCAGATTGCTGATGTTGTGGCCTGAAAAAACCCTTGACTGGCTATCACAGCATGATGACTGGTGTGACGATATAAGGGTGATGATGGTTGTCATGCGTAAAATGATTGAGACTGATGGTAATCCCACTTCTTCTGAAGTTGTTCTCGATGTGCATGCTTCAGGTACTGCAATGAGGTTTCTGACAGCTCTATGTAGTGTGAAAAGTGGTGTATGGGTGTTAAGAGGAACTACTCGTTTGTGTGAAAGACCAATTAGGTGTTTGGTTGATGCCTTGCGGAGTGTGGGTGCTGATATAGAATATTTAGATAAGGAAGGTTTTCTTCCTCTAAAAATACGGGGTAATGATACACTGGAAGGTGGGAGAATTGAGATTGATGCCAGTGAAAGTTCGCAATATGTATCTGCTCTTATGATGGTGGCTCAACATTTCAAACGAGGTTTGGAAATAAGCAGGGTGGGAGATGGTGTTTCCACGCCATATGTCAAAATGACTGCCAGTCTGCTGAAGAAGTCAGCGAATGACATATCTGAGTTGATAGAATATGACTGGAGTGCTGCTGCCTTTTGGTATGAAATGAAATTTATTGCAGACAAGATTGGAAGGGAATGTGGAGAAATAAGTTTAAAGGGCTTGAACTACGAAAATAGTCTGCAAGGTGATAAAGCTATAGTTGATATCCTTGAGTCACTGAATTCTCACAGACAGACTGACGGGTGTGTAGTAATGGACTTCCGAGACACTCCTGACTTGGTGGTGGCAGTGGCAGTGAGTTGTTGTTTGGGGAATATCCCTTTTGTTATGACGGGGGTAAAAAACTTGCGCATTAAGGAAACAGACAGAATTGATGCCTTGTGCAAGGAGTTGAACAAGATGGGATATGTCGTCAGTGGTAGTAGTGACGAGATAATTTGGGAGGGTATATATACAAAACCATTATCCCCTGTAAGAATCCAGACTTACTCTGACCATAGAATGGCAATGGCTTTTGCTCCATGTGCATTAAAATTTGGAGAAATTGAAATTGTTAATCCTGAAGTTGTAGAGAAGTCTTATCCTCTGTTTTGGGACAACTTACAAAAATTAGGGTTTGACATTGAAATTACCGAACTGAATGCAGAGTCAAACTGATTCTTATATTTCACGCAGATGTGTTCTGAGTCTTTGCAGAGATTGCAGAGAGACGCAGAGTGTCCTAATCCAATGAAGGATAAAAGAATATTTTGAGTGCAAATAAACAGATAGTCATCATCATTGAAGGGAAAGTGCGAAGTTCCTTTGCGTCTCTCTGCTACCTCTGCAAAGTCTCAGCGCACATCACAGATGGGCGAGATTGAGTTATAAAAGTAATTATTCAAACTTGTTTGTAATAAGGACTTTAATAACTCAATCGTACCAGCAAAGCTGGCTGAGATGCCTCTGCGTGAGGAACTGAAAATGCTGGAACTGAAACTTGTTCATCGAACATTGCGTTTATAGTCATTTGTAGGTTGGCGCAGTCAACCCAAATGGGATAAACTATCAAGCAATGCGAGGTAATTCTTATCCAATGATCATCTAAGGTTTAAAGCAATCAAGTGGTCAGCCTAAATCAGGAAACTACAGGATGGGGGGATGTTATATATTTGTAGCGTCAATCAAAACTGAGTCTGTTATCATCATAATGCT
>JAGHSE010000130.1 GCA_018066015.1 Candidatus Colivivens equi | reverse complement strand
AATTGGAATCACACAAGGTGATATAAATGGAGTAGGTTATGAAGTAATTCTTAAAACATTTGAGAATGAAGAAATGCTGAATTTATGTACCCCAATATTATATGGTTCGCCAAAGGCTGCAACATATCACAAGAAAATTATTGGCAACCAAACAAATTTCGTTACACATGAATCAGCTAGTCAGTGTGAAAATGGTGCATTAAACCTAATTAATTGTTTTGGTGATTTGGAGTTGAAAATTGACTTAGGACAACCAACAACAGATGCTGGCAAGGCAGCTTTGATATCCTTGGAGAGAGCGATGAAAGAGTATGACAATAACCTGTTTGACGTACTCGTGACTGCACCAATTGATAAACATACCATTCAAGGACCTAGTTTTAAGTTTCCTGGACATACAGAATATCTCGCTTCAAAATTTGGAAATAATGTAAGTCCATTAATGATATTGATGACCAATACCCTCAGGGTGGCATTGGTAACGACTCATGTACCAATCGGGAAATTAGCAGAGACAATTACAAAAGGACTTATAGAAGAAAAACTCAAGATATTAGACAATACCCTAAAGCGAGACTTTGCAATTGATAATCCACGAATTGCAGTGCTCTCACTTAATCCACATTGTGGAGATGGAGGTGTGATAGGCGATGAGGAGAAGACCATTATCAAACCAGCAATTCAGGCTGCATTTGAGAGTGGGATAAAATGTGTTGGTCCTTATCCTGCAGATGGTTTCTTTGGTGCTGAGACTTACAAGAACTATGATGCCGTACTGGCTATGTATCATGATCAAGGATTGGCACCATTCAAGGCTATTGCTAATGGAGAAGGAGTGAACTTCACTGCAGGGTTGCCAATTATTCGTACTTCTCCTGCACATGGTACTGGATATGATATTGCAGGTAAAAATTCTGCCGATGCAGTTTCGTTCCGAAATGCAGTTTATATGGCAATGGATATATACCGTAATCGCAAACGTTATGATGAGGCTCATGCCACCCCCTTGACCAGACAGTATTTTGAGAAGCATGATGATAGTGACAAACTAAAATTAGATTTAGAAGATTGAGTAAGAAAGCCAACAACATATTCTTTATTTTTGGACTCATTGCCATTATTGTTATGATTCTCACTTTTGAAGTGAGTTTCAGTGAGATGTGGTTGCACCTCAAACGTGCAGGGTACTGGTTGGTTCCTATTCTTGGCATGTGGCTTTTGCTTTACTTAATGAATGCGTTGAGTTGGCGTACCATCATCAAGGGCAGTGGAGATTGCAACATCCCTTTTTTGAAACTTTTCAAAGTGACTATTACGGGTTTTTCACTGAACTATGCCACTCCATGTGGACTGATGGGTGGAGAACCATATAAAATTATGGAGGTATCACCGTATATCGGAGTTGAGCGTGCTACTTCGTCTGTGTTGTTGTTCGCTATGATGCATATATTCGCTCATTTCTGGTATTGGACAACTGCGGTGTTGCTATATCTTATATTTGTTCCGCTTGATACCGGAATGTATGTGATTTTACCACTTATGGCATTGTTTTGTGGGGGTGGAATTTATCTTTTTACCCGAGGCTACAAGAATGGCCTGGTGGTAAAATGTATGAATCTACTTACACATATTCCAGGACTGAAACACTGGGGATGCAGATTCAGGGATAATCATATTGAGGAACTATGTCATATTGATAGTCAGATAGCCAGTTTGCATAGTCAGAATAAACAAAATTTTTATCAGTCTTTCTTTCTGGAATATTTCGGCAGACTGTGTCATTCGTTTGAGATATTCTTTATGTTGCAACTGGTAGGGATTCAGGGCTCGTTTGCAGAATTGTTTCTGTACTCGTTGTTGATTCTTGCATTTACTTCACTTTTCGCAAACTTGATGTTTTTTCTTCCGTTGCAGATAGGTGGGCGCGAAGGTGGATTTGCAATGTCGTGTGTTCAGATTTTGGGAGGACTTGTTGGGGGCAAGGTTTCAATGACAATAGCGATATTCATTTCCATTATTTGTAGAGTGAGGGAAATATTTTGGACTGCAATAGGGTTGATATTGATGAAGATAGGACGCCGAAAGAATACAATTTCTACATTAAGTAAAGTCAAAGAAGCAGGAAGTAGCGAAATCAAATTTGCAATTATTGCAGCAGGTGAAGGTTCACGCTTGCAAAACGAGGGTGTAGATGTTCCTAAACCATTAGTTGAGATTAATGGTGAGAAGATGATAGATCGCTTGATTCGTATTTTTATTGATAACGGAGCAAAAGAGATTGATGTTATTGTAAACGACAAGAATATAAAGACTGCAGAACATATTAGCGAGTTGCAACGCAGTGGCTTACCTGTTCGAATGATTGTGAAATCTACTCTAAGTTCAATGCACAGTTTTTATGAACTTAAATCACTGATTGGAAAGGGTAAGTTCTGTCTGACAACTGTTGATACTATTTTCAAGGAGTCAGAATTTCATCAGTTTATTGAGGTATTCAAACGTGATTTAGGTGAAGGCATGATGGGTGTTACCAGATTTGTTGATGACGAATCTCCATTGTATGTCTCAACAGATGAAGATAATGTCATTACAGGTTTTCATGATGTGAATAAAAATGCCTCGTACGTCTCAGGGGGTATTTATTGTCTCGATGAACGTGTCTTCCCAATTTTGGAGAAATGTATTGCTACAAATCAATCACGAATGAGAAATTTCCAACGAGCCTTAGTTGATGAAGGCTTTCAGTTGAGTGCATATTGTTTTGAAAAAATAATGGACGTAGATCATGCTGATGATATACAGAAGGCAGAACAATTTCTTAATGAACGATGAATATCCTGTGTATTTATAGAGCAAAATCATATTCTCCCAATATGGTAGAAAAGGACAAAGCCATATTGGACAGTGTAGCATCGAAGTTGCGTATCAGAAATCATGTAGTAGAGTGTGTGAGCGAGGATGTGATTGATTTCAAAGATTATGATTTTGGTTTCGATGTAATATTCTCAATGGCACGTCTGCCTAAGACTTTGCATTGGCTGAAATCACTGCAACGTAAAGGGGTAAGAGTTATAAATACTCCAGATGCTGTAGTGATGGCAGGACACAGAAGTCTGTTGTTTCCTCATGATGATTTTATTGAATATCCTGTTTGGTTGAAGAAGGCAGAAGGATATTCGCAGACACAAGAAGATGTGATATATGTAGAGGATGAGGCTGCAATGGAGGATGCTATTAAGTCTTTTCATGAGAGAGGAATAGACGATGTGTATATGTCGCATCATGTTGAGGGTGATTTAGTCAAATTCTATTGTGTGGCAGGTACTGATTTCTTTGTTTGGAAATATCTGGACGAGAGTTTTTCTAAGTTTGGTTGGGAAGAACATAATCGCAAGGTCTTTCATTATATGTTTTCAAAGGAAGACCTAAGGCGTGAGGCAGAGAAACTGGCAGAACGAACAGGATTAGTAATTTATGGAGGAGACTGTATTGTTCGTGAGGATGGTACTTTTGAAATTATTGACATCAACGACTGGCCTAGTTTTTCTTCATGTATGGATGAAGCGTCACAGGCAATAGTATCTTTGATAGACCAACTGAAACAAACAAGACAAGATAATAATACGAATGTTGAGAATATATCATCAACCCTTAAATCAAGCGATACAGAAGAATGGCTCGATGTAGTCTTTACCCGTAAGGTTGGTTTTGCATTTGCACGTTTGTTTAGAAAACTTGGTTGGCATCCTAATACAGTGACTATAATCTCAATGGTACTGGGGGCTTGTGCCGGATTAGGATTTTTTAGTCGGGCTGATTCACTTCAGGGGCTTATATATAATATAATAGGTGTAGCCCTGCTCATGACGGCAAATTTCCTTGACAGTGCTGACGGACAATTAGCGCGAATGACTGGTAAGAAGACTCGGCTGGGCCGCATACTTGACGGAGCAGCTGGGGATGTGTGGTTTATTGCTATTTATTATGCTTTATGCCAACGTTTGTTTCATCAGAATATACCATTTCTACAAATAGAGTGGGGGTGGTGGGTATTTGTGTTGGCTGCAATTAGTGGATTTATTTGTCATGCTCGTCAGTGCAGTCTTGCTGATTATTACAGAAATATTCATCTTTTTTTTATCAGAGGAAATGCTGACAGTGAATTAGACTCGTATGCTCGTCAGAAGGAAATAAACAACACTACAAAATGGGGAGATGATGTTTTGTGGAAATTCTTTCTTACACTTTATGTGAATTATACCAAAACCCAAGAGAAGCAAACGCCACAGTTTCAAAGACTGATGTTTTTGTTGAATGAGAAATATGGTAAGAATATTCCATTGTCGTTTCGTGTTTCTTTTCGTAGGATGAGTCTGCCTTTGATGAAGTGGGCTAATATATTGACTTTTAATACACGCGCTATTGTACTGTATGTGACTTGTTTATTAGATGTACCTTGGTTGTATTGGGTATTTGAAATTACAGTGATGTCGGTATTATATCTCTATATGCGTCATACCCATGAATCGTTTTGTAAAAAAATGTCGGATAATATTGAGTTGAATGGTTAAAGGACTGATTTTTGACTACGGAGGCACAATTGATACTAATGGTATTCATTGGTCAGAGGTGTTGTGGCAGGCATATTTGCGTGAAAATATCACAATTTCAAAGCAGGATTTTCTTGATGCGTATGTTTATGCAGAAAGGTATTTTGCAACGAATAATGTAATATTACCAGAACATAATTTTCAGGATGTCTTGCGATTGAAAACTGATATAGAAACGAAGTATTTGCTTGATAAAGGAATATTTCAGGTTCACGAACTGACCCGTCGTGCTGATGCAGAACATATTGCTCTTGATTGTTATAGATTTGTGCTTGATGTGTTGAATACATCAAGAGATGTGTTGCAAAAGTTATCACAAAAATATCCCTTGATACTTGTTAGTAATTTTTATGGTAATATTCATTCTGTATTGAATGATTTTGATTTGGAATATTTTTCTGATGTTATTGAATCAGCAGTAGTGGGGTGTAGAAAACCAGATGCAAGAATATTCCAAATGGGAGTTGATTCCCTTGGATTTGACGCCAAAGAGGTTGTTGTTATTGGTGACTCTTTGTCAAATGATATAGTTCCTGCTGATAAAATTGGGTGCCAGACTATTTGGCTAAAAGGAAAAACTTGGAATAGTGATAAGGAATCAGATGAATTGTCCTTGAATAATCAACCAAGGGTAATTACGTCTTTTACTGAACTGCTGTACTGTCTGTAGGTATTTGTATAGGTTCTGGTACAGGTTCTTCTTCTTTTTCTTCAATTGGGAACGCTCCCTTTGCTCTGTGTATTTTATATTCTGTCATTGATTCATTTGCGCTGAAATCATATCCTGCAAGGTCTTGTTCTATTCCGTCAATTTCCATGTACCTGTCGGAAAAGAATCTTTTCTCGTGAGTGTTCCAGAAGAGTAGGGATGTCTTGAAAGTTTCGCCTTTGGTGTTGCGTGCAACGACTCTGCCTCGCAATTCCCAAATGCCGTTTACATCATAATTATATGCTGTGTCACAAGAAATAAAAGCCTCGACATTGAAAGACTTGTCAAATTGTTCAATGAATAGTCCTTTTTCAAATGCCCAATATGATGGTGATTTTTGGTCATAAATATACCAATCTTCTGCAATAATCTTGTAGCGAACTCGTCCTGAGTCGGATATAAGCATTGATACAGCTTGCGATTTGAGTATCGGCATATTTGTGCGGTCAGACACTTGTGGGGCATTAGGGTCGATTTGTTCTTCACAAGACAGAGTAACAAGCATGACGGCAACCATAAAGACTGCCGTCATACTGAACCGATATGTGAATTTTTCAAACATTAATGGAATTTGAGAGTTGTAGTCTCACCAAGAATAGTACGTTTTTCGCCAGCCTTGATGCCCATCATGAATGCTTCAGACTTAGGGAACAAGTTGCCGTTGTATGATGCAATCTGTCTGTTGGCTTGTGATGCACAAGCAGGGTCAACTGCTTTTGCTCTGTTACATTTATCAATTGCAAGGCAGAAATAGAGACTTCTGTTAAGCATTTGATTTACATTCTGAGATGCTTTTGGTGCTTGTCTTACTATGCAGTTAGCAATCATGAGATAAGCATTACCATAAGTAGGTTGAGCTGCAAGTGCATTGCGACACCATTTTTGGCAATCTCCAAGACGCCCTTGTTTGTAGTAGATTTGAGCTATGCTTGCAGCAAGTTTTGCCTTGCGTGAACCACTTGTTTCTTCTGCATATTCTTCAAGATAGAAATCAAGAGAACCCCCTGAGACTTTCTTTTCCTTTTTTGGGTAGAGAACTTCAAAAATCTTAGTGTAGAGAGCACTGCTGTCGCATTCAAAATTAGAAAGTACATTGAGCACTTGCTTCAGATACGCTTTGTCTTCTTTGTTCTGCTCAACTTTTTCTGCATAAATCTTGTCAAGGTCAGCACAGTTTGCTGCATCTGAGTTGAAGAATAATTCTTGGCACTTGTTGAATGTAGGCTGATACTGAGCAACGATTTTAGCACCCTTTGCTTCAAGTTCTGCTGCACGAATACTGTCTTCTACTGTTGCAATACTATCTGTGAAGGAGTATTCCTTAGCTTGTTCGAGAAGGTTTTCACAAACGTCCTTGATTGTGAAGTAGTCGTTGATGAAGTCTTCACGGTTATTCGTCTTGTTAGCATTATAACGTGCATGTGAGCAGATGATGAAGTTGTAGAGAATACCTCCCTGAACTTCGTTTACACCCATGTCATTGATTCCCTCTTTAAACATGTTATAAGAAGTATCAAGTTTGTTAGGTGCTTCAGGAGCAAATGTAAAGTAGTCGTTGGCTTTTCTTGTAATGATATTACCACGTGTCGTTGTTGTCTTTGCAGTTGCAAATGAGTTCAAGTCGTCAAGGTTTGTAAGACGCTGGTCGTAGATTTTCATGAGTGTCTGGAAGTACTCACCTTTCTTTGCTTGGTCGTCAGTACCGGCAATGAGTTGTTGCATAATACTTGCACCATCTGTATAGATACGGCTTTGTGCAAGTGGAGCTTTGTCAAAAACAAATTTCCAGTTTTGATAAGCTTCGTCCCATCTTTGGTCTTTAAATGCTTCACGATAAAGAGTCATTGCATTTAGAACGTCAATACTGTCTTGTCCGTGACCAATTCTGTCGTAGATTGAAGTTCCTGCATAATTTCCTTGTGCTTGTGACATTATGGAAAATGCAACCATCATGATTAAAGCTAAAAGATTTCTTTTCATTTTACTTGTGTTTTAATTGTTATGTAGTTGTAGTTTTGACTTGAATAAATTTATTTAGTTTAAACGATGTGTCTCTTATTTTATTTTAATGTGGAATGTGAAATTCTTAATTCTAAATTAGTCTTCAGGCGCCGTTGCGCCCCCCTGCAAAGTTGGAAGATAGTTATTGGACTTTCCATTTATTGAACCAAGTTTCGCTGAATGTCAGTCCGATACAGAGTCTTAAATAGTTTTCAACAAGTTCTTTTTTTGCAATTTGTCCTATTTGTGAATATGCGATGTTGTCAGCGTATGGAATGTTGGTGTGAACCCACTGAGCAGTGATGTTTACTCTTGGACGCATTCTCCACGCATTTCTATTATCAATTGGGATGCTGATTCCAGCAGAAAGTCCGAATTCGTATGGTTTGTCTGACAATGTACTTGTGAAGTCGGCATTGGCGTATGATTTCGAGTAATACACACCTGCTTTGTATTGTATGCGTCGCAAAAGATTGCTTGAATACGGGTCAGGGTTGAACATTCCGCCGAGGGATATTTTTATTTTGTCGTTAAGCAGACCTTTTTGTGATACGAATTGGTCATTGTCATTTTGGCTGATAGTAGTAGGGAATTTGCAGTCGCCCCATTTCTGTAATTCAAAGTCAGCCCCCACAGCCCAATTGTAGAGGTGTTTGTATGAAATACCTGCAGCAATGGTATAAGGTAGTTGGAATGCATTGTGTACAATGGCGGTATCAGCGCTGGCAGTTAATTGGCTACCGTCTATTCTGCTGGTAATTCGTTGTGCTCTGTTTTCTATGTCGTGCCCAAGTCCGTATGTGGCACCCAGTGTGAGTGTGCCTTTTTTGCTGACTTTTTGAGTAAACTGCATACCAAGGTCAACTGTGTATGTAGAGATATTTGCTAAGTAAGAGCGTATATTTGAATAAGTGTAATCATCACTGAATGCAGTCGTCGATATGTGTGTGTAGTCTCCATATAGGTATGCAACATTTGCTCCTATTGAAATAGGTTTTATTGGTCTCCACCCCAGACCAATGAATACTTGATGCAGTCCGCCTTCACCTGTATAACTTGAACCTGTAGTGATGTCCTTACTTCCTTCAATAGTTGTTGAGTTGGATTCAAAACTATAGTTGATGCTAGAGTAGGGTAGTATTCCTAAAGCTACTCCGAGTCCTTTTGCTGCTCGGAATGAGAGTGCAACGTAGTCCAGACTGCTGTTTTTTGCATTCTGTTGCAAATCACCCATCTTATAATTTCCGTTACTGAGTGTGAGTCCAAAGTCGAACAAAGCTGTCACAGAATCTACTGCTGAATATGAAGCAGGATTACTGATATTGATAATTTCTCCGTCGCGGAATCCTTGTGCTACTCCTGCCATACCTTTGTTGAATCCCATTGAACGGTCATTCAGCAGTCCAAATCCATACCGTGAATATGGTGAGTTTACTCCGTTCTGTGCCTGCATTGAGATATTAATCATTAGCAACAATGCTATGAAGAGCAACGAGGTCTTTCTTGATGATTTTTGTATGTTGTTTGCCATATATGAGTTTATAAATTGCTCAATATTACGTTTAGTCCTTTGAGCACAAGATTTTTGTTTACAAAAATACGCTTTTTTACGTAGTCTTCAAAATCTATTTCGCTTCCTCCTGTTAAAAATACTAAAAGTTTAGGGAATTTCTTTGACATTTCACTAATGAATTGTGAAATTTCGTATTCTATGCCTCTCATTACTCCACATCTGATGGCGGTTTCGGTGTCGGTTCCAAATTTAGGCAAGTTGCCATTTCGTGTGATTAATGGTAGTTTTGCTGTATAGTCATGTAATGCGGCAAATCGTAGTCTCATTCCTGGTGAAATGTTTCCACCAAGATATTCACCTGCTTCGGTAACTATATCGTATGTGATAGCAGTTCCCATATCAATGATGACGGTGTTGGAGTGTGTTTCGTCATAAGCCCCCACAGCAGCAGCCAGTCTGTCAGTGCCAAGAGTTTCAGGTGTGGCATACAGATTCTTGATAGGTATGGGTGTGTTATGAGTCAGCATCACGAAGTTTTTGCAAACGTCTTCAATATCTTTTTTATTCTCGTCAGTAAAATCCACAACTGATGAGACTATACATTTCTCAATATCAACACCCTCCACGAATGATTTTATCCATGATGTGTCGTGATATTTCTTATGGATGTCTTTAAGCAAAGTCTTACCCTCGAAGACTCCTGCTTTAATAGCTGAATTACCTATGTCTATGCAAAGATTCATTTTGGTGCGTATTTAAGGCAGTACAAAGCAATGAATAGAAATACAAAATTAGGTATCCATGCGGCAATTGCCGGATTCATATCTGCCTGATAAGCGAAAGTGGAGGATACTTTTTGGAAGAGGATGTAGAGGCAACTCAGTGCAAGCCCTATTCCAAGTGCGATACCCATACCGTTTTTACGTTTTTTTGCTGATAAAGAAAACCCGATAATGGTCAATATCACTGCTGCAAAAGATGTTGCTGCACGTTGATGATATTCCACTTCAAAATTCTGTATATTAGCAAATCCACGTTCTTTTTGTCTGTCAATGTATTCTTTAAGTTCTGGAGTAGTAAGAGTTGTTTGTTGGTCGCGTGTAATGAGGAAGTCTTGTGGTTGCATATTGAGCAGGGTGTCAATTCGGTCTCCTTTTGTAATGACCTCTTGTTTGCCAAGTAAATCTCGTTCTTCCCAATTTTTTACAATCCAATGTCCTGGTTCTTCTGACAATGTATCATATTCTGCCAAAGAAGCCTCCATGTGTTTTGTAATTTCTCCGTTTTCATATTTGTCAAGGGTGAAGTCGTAACCTATTTTACTGCTGCTTTCATAATTGCCGATATATACAATGACACCGTCGGCTACTTGCAGTTGCACATTTCTTGCACTGGTCACCCTTGTTCGTCCTCGATATGTATTCTCAAACTGCACTCTTTTTACGTTTCCTTTTGGAATTACGTATGCACCCAGATACCATGTCAGGGCAGAAATGATGACTGCTGAGATAAGGTAAGGTTTGAGAAGTCTCAATGTACTTATTCCCGATGCCATCATTGCGATGATTTCAGTATGGTCGGCAAGTTTGACAGTGAAGAGAATCACAGACACAAACACGAATAATTGGCTGAAAAGATTTGAATAATAAGGAATGAAGTTGAGATAGTAGTCAAAGATGATAGCATGTGCAGGAGCATTATATTCTACGAATTGATCTACGTGTTCATTAAAGTCAAACACCACAGCAATTGAGATAAGCAATGCTATGGTAAAGAAATATGTACCAAGGTATTTTCCTATGATATATCTGTCTAACCGTGTTATTAATTTAGGAAGTTTCACTTTATTATGCTATCAGATTTTTTTTCTGTTCCTTCTTGATATTTCTATAGAGGATTAGAATATCCCCCACTCTCAATAGAACACCCCTATATTCTTCGTCCTAATTCTTCTATTATTCCAGCCTTCCACACACTGAAATCACCTGCGATAATATGTTTTCGGGCTTCTCCTACCAACCACAGATAAAAGGCGAGATTGTGAATTGATGCAATTTGCATAGCAAGGAATTCTTGTACTTTAAACAAGTGGTGCAGATAAGCCTTACTGTAGGTCTGATCTACATACGTTTCACTCTCAGCATCAATGGCACTGAAATCGTCTTCCCATTTTTTATTCCTCATGTTCATAGTGCCATGACGTGTAAACAATAATGCGTTTCTGCCATTTCGTGTAGGCATTACACAGTCAAACATATCCACACCTCGTTCTATTCCTTCCAATATGTTTTGTGGTGTACCTACTCCCATTAAATATCGAGGTTTGTCTTTGGGTAAAATCTCGTTCACTACTTCTATCATCTCGTACATCACCTCCGTAGGTTCTCCTACTGCAAGTCCACCAATGGCATTCCCCTCAGCCCCCTTGCTCGCTACATTCTCAGCCGCTCTCCTTCGTAGGTCGGCGTATGTGCACCCCTGTACGATAGGGAAGAGGGATTGGTGGTACCCGTATTTTGGTTCGGTCTCATTAAAGCGTGCAATACATCTGTCTAACCACCTTTCAGTCAGACTAAGTGAATTTTTTGCATATTGGTAATCAGCAGTGCCTGGAGTACATTCATCGAGTGCCATCATTATGTCTGCCCCAATACTTCTTTCTATGTCCATCACTCTTTCTGGTGAGAAGAAATGTTTGCTTCCGTCTATATGGCTACGAAATTCCACTCCTTCTTCTTTCAACTTCCTGATACCTGAGAGAGAAAAGACTTGAAATCCACCACTGTCAGTAAGCATCGGACCGTCAAACCCGTTGAATTTGTGCAGTCCTCCTACCTTTTCCAGCAATTCTGTTCCTGGTCTGAGATACAAGTGATAAGTATTTCCAAGAATAATCTGAGCCTTGATGTCGTCCTTCAATTCTCTGAGATGCACACATTTCACACTTGCCTGAGTACCTACAGGCATGAATATGGGCGTCTGTATCTGTCCGTGGTCAGTAGTAATCAGTCCAGCTCGGGCATTACTCTTTGAGTCGGTATGTTGCAGTTCAAATGTCATGTAGTCGTTGGCTTTTGATTATCATTTAAGTTTCAGTTCCAGCATTTTCTGATTCATGTAGTTTTTTACCACGAAAAACACGAAAATATTTACGGAAAATTTACGAGTAATTTACGGGCATTTACGTTTAAAATAAAATATATCTGCCTACGGCGTAACGTGAATTATCCGTGAATTATCCGTGAATTGTTCCGTGAATTATTTCTTTGCATGAGATTTGTTTAAGTTGTTGAATTTTTCATATTATTTCGTGTATTTCGTGGTAAGAAACTCTGCGTGAGACTTATTTACGTTAAAATACTGCCCGAATCGCTTACAGTCAAGTCTAACGGCTTTTTGACTTTTTCATCCAGTAAGGCAAAATCTACGACATCCATGAAGTCCTTTACATAATGGAATGATACTCCGTCCAAATACTTCACTGGTATTTGTTTTATGTCCTTTTCGTTCTCTTCGCAGATGATGATATCAGTAATGCCAGCACGTTTGGCAGCCAAAATCTTCTCTTTGATACCCCCTACAGGCAGAACCTTGCCTCGTAGAGTCATTTCGCCTGTCATAGCAAGATTTGCCCTCACCTTTCTTTGTGTGAGAGCCGATG
This sequence comes from Candidatus Colivivens equi, assembly GCA_018066015.1. Lineage (GTDB taxonomy): Bacteria > Bacteroidota > Bacteroidia > Bacteroidales > Bacteroidaceae > Colivivens > Colivivens equi. The sequence goes on along the minus strand of JAGHSE010000130.1, from coordinate 23,031 downwards.
CAATGGCAGTGGTGATAGTGATACCAGCCGACGGGCCATCCTTAGGTACTGCACCTTCTGGTACATGAATGTGAATGTTCCAGTTATCAAACACTCTATAGTCAATGCCGAGTAAATCACTATGAGCCTTTATGTACTCAAGTGCTAATGTAGCAGATTCCTTCATCACGTCACCCAGATTACCTGTGAGAGTGAGTTTCCCACCTTTTCCACGACTCAGGCTCGTTTCTATGAAGAGAATTTCTCCACCCACAGCAGTCCATGCCAGTCCTGTCACTACACCTGCATAGTCATTGCCCTGGTATTGGTCACGACTATATCTTTTAGGACCAAGAATGTCTTGCACCTCTTTACGCCCAATGACAATGCCACCCCTGCTGTCGTAGTCGTTGACGCTTTCTTTCCCTATTTCAAATGCAGTTTTTCTCAACAATTTGTTGATTTGTTTGTCCAACTCTCTCACCCCCGACTCGCGCGTATAGTCTTCTATAATCTTCTCAATAGCTTGGTTTGTCACCCTGATGTTAGGAACTTGACTTGTTTTGCATTTATCAGTTTTTTTCAGAGCCCCACAGTCCTTCAAACCCAACTTCTCCATTTCTTGAGGAATGAGATGACGTTTTGCTATCTCAATCTTTTCTTCCGTCAAGTATCCACTTACCTCAATAAGTTCCATTCTGTCGAGAAGAGGGGCAGGAATAGTAGAGATATTATTAGCAGTAGCAATAAACATCACGTTGCTCAGGTCATAGTCGCAGTCCAGATAATTGTCGTGGAAAGCCACGTTCTGTTCAGGGTCAAGCACCTCCAACAAGGCAGAAGAAGGATCGCCGTTCATGCCCTCCTGACCAACCTTGTCTATTTCGTCAAGAATAAATACAGGATTCGAACTTTCTGCTTTCTGAATACACTTAATGATTCTGCCAGGCATAGCACCGACGTAAGTCTTTCTGTGACCTCTGATTTCGGCTTCGTCATGTACACCCCCCAACGACATCCTCACATATTTTCTTTTCATAGCCTTGGCAATACTCTTGCCCAAACTTGTCTTGCCCACTCCTGGAGGGCCATACAGACAGATTATTGGACTCTTGAAGTCGCCCCTCAGTTTCAATACCGCCAAATGCTCTAAAATACGTTCCTTCACCTTTTCCAGTCCGTAGTGGTCTTTATTCAATACCCTTTCAGCATTTTGCAAATTGAGATTATCCTTCGTCATCTGCATCCAAGGCAACGAAAGCAGAGTTTCGATATAAGCGTATTGAACGTGGTAATCAGAGTTCCCCGGAGAATAATGGTGCAGACGTTCCAGTTCTTTCATGAAGAGCCCCTCCGTCTCTTTGCTCCATTTCTTCGTCTTAGCCAACTCCTTGAAACGCTCATACTCGCTTTGCGCTCCACCACCCAGTTCTTCCTGAATATTGCGCATCTCTTGTTGCAGAAAATACTCCCTCTGCTGTTTCGTCAACTCCTCATGAGTCTTGTTCTGAATATTAGCCTTGAGCGAAGCAAATTGATATTCCCTGTTCAGCAATTCCAATAACCTATAAGCTCGTAGGCGAATACCGTCTATTTCAAGCAAAGCGATTCTCTCTTTATTACTGATAGGGATGTTGCTACACAAGAAATGCAAAAACGAAATTCTGCTTGCAGTGTTGCGCAACTTCGGCTCCTCCGCTTGAGGTATGTCGCCCAATGACCTTAAGAACTTGCTTGCTACATCCTTGCAAGCCTCCACTATAGCCACAAATTCCTTGTCGCGCCCAGCAGGCATTTCTTCAGGCATAGCACTGACATGCCCCATTAGATACTCACCAATATTGTTCGCATCTACAAGGCGCACCCTGTTATGACCATGCAACAATGCCGTCTTTGAACCGTCAGGCAGTTCAAAAATCTTTACAGCCTTTGCAAGCACACCAGTGGGGTACAGACTATTAAAGTCAGGGTCATCCACACTGTCGTCCTTTTGGCAAAACACACCGAAAGGTTTATTTTGCTTCATAGACTCGTTCAATAATTTCAATGACGACCTCCTTGCAACGTTTACAGGCACCATAGTTCCAGGAAACAACATCATGTTTCGTAAGGGAAGGATAGGGATAGCCTCTTCATTCAGTTCTACGTCATTCAACTGCACCCTGCTAGGGTCAATGTCAGTAATAACAGAAATTTGGTGGTTATTACCATTAGAAATACCCTCAATTATATCGTCAAATATGTTCATCACTACTAATTTTCTATAATAATTATATATGTTCGTATGCGCATAGCGTGTGTGCACACATATTAGGCTTGCAAAATTAGTATTTTTTTTTGACCCAACAAAAAAAAGATGACCAACAACGAAGATTTTAACGAAGACTGTAATAACGACAACAAAAAAGACTTACCAATTTTCTCGGTAAGTCTTTTGTTGTATATTGATAAAGCGACAAGGTCTTGTTACCAACTCATTCGGTAGTTACCACTCAGATGGAGCAAGGCGAAGAGGTAAATCAACCCGTCGTAATATACGTCATAATAGCCGTCGGAATAAGGTTCTAACTTCTGGTCGAACATGTGGCGGACTAAGTCTTGGCTGTAGTCTTCGTCATCAATCATCAAACTGGTGGTTGCCATTGCGCCAACAAATCCTATTGAATGGCGCAACTTGGGGCTTGAAGAGCCTCCTCCCATGATATATTTGGGTTTACCTCCATCGAGAGCAAACTGGTCAGGGAATGTGGTGAGTCCGTATCCTCCTACCACAGCTTTTACTATGCGACTTGCATAGTCTGACTGCCACTCTGCATCTTTGTGGTACCATGTGAAATCCATTGCTATGTTCATCGGTACACGCCATGAATCATAGTGGAACTCATTGTTTGAGCCTCCCCAGAAACTTTGCATGATTGTTCCGTCAAAATTACATTGGTCGGGGTTAAGGCCCGTCTTTGCATTGGTGGCTTTGTGAAGGAAGTCACGTGCGTTGGCTGCCAGTGTACGGTAGTAGTCAACTCTATCGTCTTGTGCTGTTTCTGCCCATATCTCATAGAATGCTGGCAGATGGTAGGATGGGTCGGTATGGTTGTTTGAATTGGTGTCAGGACAGAAGTTGATGAGGTTGTATGTTGTATTGATGATGTTGGTGACGCCTCCTGTTCCGTCTTTTGAGAACAGTTGATTGAGGAGGGTCTGGGCTTCCTCTAGGTAGTTGTAGTCTGCGCTTTGTCCCCAACGACGTGATGCCAGCAGAAGTGCTGTGACGAAATAGAGTTCACCATCACTGGCACTACCTTGTGATATACGGGATCCGTCGGTGCGGCATTGCCATGCAAACAGCCCGTGTGAAGCACCTTGTTCGTTGTGACGCATATAGTAGTTTGCCCAGCGCCACAGTCTGTCGAACATTTCGGGCTTGTTCATCTGTACTGCTACCATCATTCCGTATGACATACCTTCTGAGCGTACATCCTTATTCTTGACGTCGCTTATGTATGCCATCTTCTCTCCTTTTACTTCTACTTCATGGTATGCTCCGCTGTCATTATTACTAAAGATTGTGTTAAAGATGGTTGCTATCTTTGCGTCGATTTCATACTGAGGAATTCCTAATTCTAAAAGGTAGTTTCGATACACGCGTGATTCGGGGGCGTCATCGGCATATCCTTTTGTGGCAGGAGGCATGCTCTTGACGTGATGTATGTCTTTTGGATTCATGGATGCCTTATGGTTGCGGGTAATTGTCTTTGGTGACGATATTGAGAGATTTACCTTTACATCGTCGGTATTGACTACTGTGACTGTGAACCCTTTTGAGAAGGTTGTCGGCGGGATGCAGAACCAAAAATCAGTTGCATGTTTCTCGTCTGCTCCAAGTGCTATTCCTTCCTTACAGTCAATGGATATGGTGGTAGTGGCGGATTCGTCGAACTCCAACGTAGGTGCAGCATCGTGAGTGGCTGTTACAAGGGCTAGTCCTGCTATTTTTTCATTATTATTGCCTGTGAATGATACTGATTTGATGGTTCCGCTTCCATAGAGACTTACTACGAGATAGCCACACAGGTTCTTGAAGCATAGTGTGTGGTCTGATGGTCCAGAAGTGACTGCCACCATTGGGTTGGACTGGATGCCGAAGGTGTTGCTTTCATAACTCTGTACTGCTGGTATGTTGAGTTTGATTTTCTCGTCCTGAGTTATGGTTGTTGATGCATCGTATGGATAAACGGCATAGTTGGTTGAAATGGAAAACGGAGTTCCTACTATTTCCGTCAAGTCCTTTGTAAAGGTCGCCTTTGTATCGCCTGTATTCCCTGTGAATGTATAGGGCTTGTTGTTAGAGTCGGTAAATATGGAAATTTTGTCACCTGCTGTCCAGCACATCTGGAGTTCAGAGTCAACATACACCTTTGTTTTAGGCTGTGATTCAAAATATGCTGTAAAGACTGATGGTACCATAGGCTCAACTAGTTGTTCTGAATCGTCACATCCGGCAACCAAAAGGGCTCCTAATAATATTGCAATATACTTTTTCATAATCTTTCCTCGTTTAATCCCAAAACCATTCTCCGTCATCTTCTGGGTTTTCAATATCACTCGAAGTTATAACTGTTTCATCAGAGGCTGAAACAAATGTTGCATCGGCTTCTAGAATTACTGTTTCACAATGTGGGCTAAGATAGTCTTTCTTTTCGTTTGATTTCATATTTTGGGTATTATGTTTTACTACATTCACTACACTATAAACTTTCTGTTTTTGTCTTTCTCACAACTGATTATTTTATTAGTTTGCTGGTGGAAACAACTGTATTAGCGTTGTAGTAGAATACAATTAATTTCTTACCTACAATGCAAAGATACAAAATTAAAACCGTTATTGCAACCAAATGACAGACTTTAACATCTTACATTTAGAACAATTTCTATAATCGCCTACAAAGGTAAGAGTTTCGTATGGCATGGTCTTTTATAACGTAAATAAGTCTCAGTTCCTGCATTTTTTAGTACCTCACGCAGAGGCGACTCAGCCAGCTTTGCTGGTACGATTTAGTTAGCAGAGCACTCCTTGCAAACGAGTTTGCAGTATTGCTCTCTACCTAAATTACAACACATCACAGATGTGTTCTGAGTCTTTGCAGAGGTAGCAGAGAGACGCAGAGAATTTTTATCCAATGAAGAAAAAAAGAACATATTGCGTGCAAATAACAGATAGTCATCATCATTGAAGGGAAAGTGCGAAGCTCCTTTGCGTGAGGTATGCTACTCAAAGTTGTTTTCATATAGTGTTTAAGATGCTTACATTCATTGGGTGAGTTGTTGACACGTCATCTTTGTATAATATTTATAATAAGGTGTATGAGTCGTGCGAAGTTGGCTGATGTTGAAGAATATTAATAACGAACTATATGTTGTATCCTTACTTTATTCAATATTCATATCTTGATGCTTTGTCTCTTTAAACCAAATCGGTCATTTATGCATAACAGACTAATAATCTATTTTGACTTAAGGGGTGTTCTATTAATTACATTTTAGGTGATTTTGACTTTTGTCTTCCTCCTTCGCACCTCGCCCCCCCGATGCAGCCTGAAAGGCTAATCTGTTCATAGCCCAGGACAAGGGGAGCGACACCCTGGGCAAAGAAAAAGCCAAAAGCATCAAAATAGCAATAACGCCCATAGTTCGTTAATTATTTATTTTTGCGGGGAATTAATAGAACACCCCTTCAATACAATTAGAAGATTTTTGTGGAGAATAATAATCCCCCTTCAATATTTTTTACAAAGATACAAAAAAATTGAATAACTAAAGTGAACAACTAAGATAAAAGAGGGGCAAAAAATATTTTCAAAAATACAAAACCATAATAAACCAAGTAATTTCATTTCATGTATCTCGTAAAAAAACAAAGTGTTTACGTCTGTATTAGTGTTTTTTTATTACCTTTGCAGTCTGTATGGAAAAATATCAAAATATAATATCGCCAATAAGCCAAGAACTAGAACAATGCAAAACTATTTACAGGTCGGCTTGTTCTGAGAATAACCCATTATTAAATAGTATTTTAGATTTCATACGTCAAAAAGAAGGTAAAATGATGCGCCCTATCCTTACTCTTCTTTGTGCAAAGTTGTTCGGTGATATTGACACGAAGGCTGTTTTTACAGCCGTTTCATACGAATTTTTTCATACTGCCACGCTTGTGCATGATGACGTGGTAGATGAGAGTAATGAGCGACGTGGACAACCATCTGTCAATGCGTCATTCAACAACAAACGTGCAGTTTTAATAGGCGATTACATTCTCTCGAGAAGTTTATTTTGCCTTTCTCAAGCAGACGAGGCAAAATTGATTGGTGTGGTATCACAAGCGGCAGGAAGTTTAGCAGATGGCGAACTACTTCAGTTGGCTTCAAATGGTAGATATCAAAATACCGAAGATTATCTACGCATAATTACCAACAAGACAGCAGCCCTTTTCCGTGCATGCGCTGAATCTGGTGCAATAATAAGTGGAGCTTGCAACGAAGATATAGCAACTATGCGTCTATTTGGCGAATATGTAGGTATATGTTTTCAAATAAAAGATGATTTACTTGACAAAGAGATAGATACAGAAATTGCCAATCAGATGATTACAAAATACACCGAATTGGCAAAATCTCTCTTGGATAAATATCCTGATACCTTGGTCAAACAGTCACTACTTGACTATGTTGACTATGTTTCGGATAGAAAGTTCTAATACATTTCTCCTTATTGCTTTTTTAGAAAAACTTAATTTCTTTTCCCAATATTTCAGAAAGTAGTTTGTTGGCAAGACCACTAGTACCCAAACGGAATTTAGAAGGACTAAGCCAGTCATTACCCAAAACTTCTTTTACTATAGTATAATAAGTAATTGCATCATCTACTGTCTTCATTCCACCTGCTGGTTTGAAACCAATCTGAATACCAGTTTCACAATAATATTCCTTTATAGCCTGACACATCACATAAGCAGCCTCTGGAGTAGCAGCTGGTTCCATTTTGCCTGTAGAAGTCTTTATGAAATCTGCACCTGCATACATTGCAAGAATACTTGCCTTCTTTATATTACTAGTAGTCTTAAGAGCACCAGTTTCAAGTATTACTTTCATAGTTCTGTCACCTACAGTTTCTTTCAGTTCAGCAATTTCGTCTGCCACACTTTCGTAATCTTCTACTAGAAATTTACCTACACTGTGCACTATATCAATTTCTGTTGCACCATCCTTACAAGCTAATGCAGTTTCCGCGATCTTCACCTCAATAAACGACTGTGATGAAGGAAAACAAGCAGAAACACAAGTAATACCAACTTCATCATTTTCAAGAGTTTCATATACTGTTTTTGCAAAACAAGGATACACACATATTGAAGCCACATGTCCAAGTTCGGGATATGTCTCGTCAAATTTATTCACCTTCTCTGTAAATGCCATAACGGTGTCTTCACTATCAGTAGTTTTTAATGTAGTCAAATCCACACAGTTAAATAGAAATTTCTTAACATCCACCGTATCATTTTCACTCTTTCGTAGAAGGATATTCTGCACTTCTTTTGCTACTTGTTCATCATCAAGATTCAGGTTATATTTATTAAAAGCCTGAATAATTTTAGGTTCACTTAATTCCATAATTCTATATTTTAAAATCGTTATCTATTATTACATTCACTCTTTATTCTTCGTATCCATACAGATAGTTACTGGACCGTCATTTACTAATTCTACTTTCATATCAGCACCAAATTCACCAGTCTTCACGTCTCTGCCAAGTTGGGTAGATAACCTCCTACAAAATTGTTCATACAATGGTTTTGTCACCTCATGCCTTCCTGCCCTGAGATACGATGGACGATTACCTTTTTTATATGAAGCCCACAAAGTAAACTGACTGACCACCATAATATCACCACCAGTATCTAATATTGATTTATTCATCACTCCGCTCTCATCATCCATAACACGCAAGTTCACTATTTTCCCTACAAGCCATTCAATGTCTTCCACTGTGTCATTCTCGCAACATCCCACCAGCACCACATATCCTCCATCTATTTCTCTACTTATCAAACACTCCCCACTGACATAACTAACCTTGGCTCTTGATACCCTTTGCAATACTATTCGCATAATCTATCCCATATTACCTCAATAACTCACAGAACACACTATTCCAGCCTTGCGTACTTTATCAGCAATGCCATCAAGGTCCTCACGAGAAGCCTTTTTTAATGTTCTCAGTGGAGTTTCGCGGTCAATAGTATAAACCATAACCATTTTAGGACTAATTATTTTTAATTTTTCTATCCAAGGCTCCACAAAACTATCACCCACATTGCTCACATCCTTTCCATCCACCTGACCACATAAAAACATAGTTTGAATGATACAATGCCCCTTGAATCTTGCCATCTGTGCAACCAACAAATCCACATCGTAATAAGTATCCACAGGTCTGTCCACCATTTCGATGAAGGGCATATATACTGTATCAAGTTTCAAGATATTATTATCCACCTTCATCAATGCCTTAAATACATTAGGTTGGAAAATTCTCGTTGAGTTAGTTAATACACTGATTTTAGCATTAGGAAAATACGTCTCTCTCAATGCAATCACACCATCAACAATATCACCAAACTGAGGATGCAAAGTTGGTTCTCCATTACCAGAAAAAGTTAAGACATCAGGAGTTGGCCCATTCTGTTTCATTTCTATCAGCCGTACTTCCAGAGCCTCCAATACATCATCCTTAGACGGGAATTTGGAATGAGGTACTCTTTCTGCATTCAGTCCACATTCACAATACACACAATCAAACGTACAAACCTTGCCGTCAGCTGGCAAGAGATTGATTCCTAATGATACCCCTAATCTGCGGCTCAAAATAGGACCAAATATTGGAGAAGGGTGCAATATGGTTGCCATTATATTTTAGAGATCTTAATATCTATTTTATTTCGGAGTTTTCTTCAGGTGGGTTCTATTAATTACATTTTAGGTGATTATGACTTTGTCTTCCTCCTTCGCACCTCGTCGCCCGATGCAGCCTGAAAGGCCAACCTGTTCATAGCCCAGGGCAAGCGGAGCGACACCCTGGGTGTTGTGCAGGAGCCCTCGCCCGATGCAGCCTGAAAGGCTAATCTGTTCATAGCCCAGGGCAAGCGGAGCGGCACCCTGGGTACCAAAAACATCAAAATAGCAATAACGCCCATAGTTCGTTAATTATTTATTTTTGCGGTGAATTTATAGAACCCACCTTTAATCACTCTATCCAACCTTCCCTGTCGAGATTACGATAACCAATCGCTTCAGCAATGTGAGAGTCAAGAACATGTTCGCAACCTTCAAGGTCGGCAATAGTACGGGAAACCTTGAGTATGCGGTCATAAGCACGAGCAGAGAGATCAAGACGTTTCATAGCAATTCTAAGTCGTTCAAAACTACTATCTGATAATTTTACAAATTGTTTTATCTGAGATGGTGACATCTGAGCATTGCAATGAATACCCTTAATATTAGCAAAACGCTTTTCTTGAATCAATCGAGCCATAACAACACGTTCACGAATCTGAGCACTCGATTCTCCTACTGGTTTCTTCGCTAAGTCATCAAATGGTACACTTTCTACTTCTACCTGCAGGTCTATACGATCCATAAGGGGACCACTGATTTTATTTAGGTACCTTTGAATTTGTGCTGGAGTACATACACAATTACGAGTATTGTGGTGATGATACCCACATGGACATGGATTCATAGAGGCAACGAACATAAAGGAACACGGCAGAGTTATGTTATACTTAGCACGTGAAATTGTTATAGTCCTGTCCTCTAAGGGCTGACGGAGAGTTTCTAACACACTACGTGAAAATTCGGGCAATTCATCCATAAAGAGAACCCCATTATGTGCCAGACATATTTCACCAGGCATAAAATTATTTCCACCACCTACAAGAGCCACATCAGAAATAGTATGATGTGGAGCCCTGAACGGACGTTGGCTGATAAGTGACGTGTCACGTGACAACTGTCCTGCAATGCTATGAATTTGAGTAGTTTCAAGACTTTCAGCCAAAGACAGAGGAGGCAAGATAGACGGCAGACGTTTTGCCATCATACTTTTTCCACAACCAGGACTTCCTACAAGGATAATGTTATGTCCTCCTGCTGCTGCAATTTCAAAGGCACGTTTTACTTGCTCTTGTCCCTTCACCTCACTGAAGTCAAAGTCAAACTGTGATTGTTGTTCGTTAAATTCTTGACGAGTATTGACTATGGTTGGTTCAAGAATAGTTGTTCCTTCAATAAAATCAATGACCTCTTTTAGGTGTTTTACTCCATAAATCAATAAAGTATCAACCACAGCCGCTTCACGAGCATTAGCATCAGGAACAAACAAAGCCTTGTATCCAAGTTCACGAGCTTTGATAGCAATTGGCAGTGCACCTTTGATAGGTTGTATAGAACCATCAAGTCCTAATTCTCCTACAAACATATACTGGTTCAAGTTGTCGTTCTTGATAAATTCCAAAGAAGCCAGCACACCAATAGTTGCAGGTAAGTCAAACCCCGATCCCTCTTTACGAATGTCAGCAGGAGCTAAGTTAAGAACTATTTGTTTCATCGGAACCCTATAATTATTTACCGATAAAGCCGATAATATTCGTTCCTGACTTTCCTTGACAGCACTATCTGGTAGTCCAACAATAACAAATCGTGGTTGAGGGTTAGTGCAGGCATTTACCTCGATTGTAACCGGTACGGCACGAAGTCCCTGTAAGGTAGCAGTATAGACCTTTGAAATCATAGTTGTTGCATGTCATTAAGTCGTTTGTAATATCCACCTAAAGCTATCAGTTCGTCATGCGTACCCTTTTCCACAACACGTCCTTCTTGCAGAACGTATATAGCGTCGGCATTACGAATAGTAGATAATCGGTGAGCTATAACAATAGTGGTGCGTGAACGCATAAGTCGTTCTATTGCATCTTGTACCAAGCGTTCTGATTCAGCGTCAAGAGCACTGGTAGCCTCATCAAGAATAAGAATTGGAGGATTTTTCAGAATTGCTCGTGCTATACTTATTCTCTGACGTTGTCCTCCAGACAGACGGCATCCTCTATCACCTACATTAGTCTGGTAACCTTGTTCCATCTCCATGATGAAATCATGAGCATTGGCTATGCGGGCAGCATCCTCAACCTGTTGCTGAGTGGCATTTTCCATTCCGAAGGCAATATTGTTGAACACAGTATCGTTAAATAATATTGCATCTTGATTCACATTACCAATAAGACCTCTCAAACTGGTGATACTCATTTGCCGAATATCTTGATTATCTATAAGAATACTTCCGTGTTGGATGTCATGAAAACGTGGCACCAAATCAACGAGGGTAGATTTTCCAGAACCTGACTGCCCTACAAGAGCTACGGTTTGTCCTTTTCGTACTGTGATATTGATGTCGTGCAACACCTCTTTCGTGTCGTTGTAACTAAACGATACGTTCTGGAATGAAATTTCAGAATTGAGTCCCTGTATCTTTATTGGAGATTCTATCTCCTTAATATTATTTTCTGCATTGAGAATTTTGTTTATTCTCTCCATTGATGCTAATCCTTTTTGAATACTATACCCAGCTTTTGATAAGTCCTTTAGAGGCTGTAGCATGGTATAAAGGATGACTAAATAATAAATAAACACACTTGCATCAAGGATATTGTGACCTGAAAAAATAAGCATACCACCATACCAAAGCACTACTACAATCATCACAGTACCAAGAAACTCACTCACTGGATGAGCTGCAGATTGCCGCACGGCAACCCTTGTGGCAATGCGTCTGTGGAGGTTATTAACCGCTGTGAATCTATCATCCATTTTCTTCTCTGCAATGAATGCTTTGATTATTCGCAGACCTCCGAGAGTTTCTTCTATCTGACTGAACCCCTCACTCCATTTTTGTTGCAACAACAATGATTTTGACTTGAGCGACTTACCTATTCTTCCTATTCCCAAAGCCAATACAGGAACGACTAATAGAGTAAATATAGTAAGTTTCCAACTTATGACTATGAGAGTAGTGAGATACACCACTATTAGAATTGGGTTTTTGATAATTGATTCCAGTGAACTTGTAATCGATGCGTCAACTTCATTTACGTCAGTACTGATTCTTGCCAGTATGTCGCCTTTTTTTTCTTCAGTAAAGAATGATAGAGGTAGGTTAAGTATTTTGCGATAAATCTTTTCCCTTATATCACGCACGATACCAGTACGGATAGGCATCAAGGTAGCTGCACCTCCAAAGTCTGCAGATGTCTTCAAGAGGGTTAGAATAGAGAGTGCACCACCGAATATCAACAATGCAGCAGGAGGAGAAAAAGTCTCAACGGCATGTTGGGAATAGTAATAGAAATTGTTAATGAGTACGGCATCAAAGTGGTTCCACGTCCAGGGCATCCACTCATACGTCTGTTGATTCACATTAAAGAGGATGCGAAGAATAGGTAAGAGCATGGTAAAAGAGAACACATTCATCAGTGCTGCAAAGATATTGAGTAGCAGAGTGATTGTGATATATTTTCTATAAGGGGCAAAATAAGTGCCCATAAGTGCAAAAAAGTCTTTCATATCTCTATTTTTTTCTTCCGAAATCAGCAGGAATCTCCCCCCAGACCTCAGTATTCCATTTCTCAACAGGCGAATGATCTGGATTCATTTTCAACCACAGTTCTGCTCGAGTAATAAGTTGATGCAGAGATTCTGTCTTTTCATCACGAGGTAGCGAAGTCTTACAATACTTATTGCGTACCCACGTCTGAGCAGTATTGCTGTCAGAATAGACAGTCATCTTTATGCCCCTTTGTTTCAATAACGCCAGAGCATGCACAATAGCCAGAAACTCACCAATATTGTTAGTTCCCCACACAGGTCCATAGTGAAATATTCTTTTTCCTGAAGGTAGGTGAATACCCTGATACTCCATCATTCCAGGATTTCCACTACATGCAGCATCTACACAAACAGCCTCGTTGATCATAATTGGGGGGTTACATTCTTTCTGGCATTTCAATTCCCAACAGGTACATACCCTGAGCAATTGTATTACCAATTTTTTTAGCCAATAAAAGTCTAAAGCCTCGAAGTTCTTCACTCTCCGCATTGAGAATACTGTAATCATGATAGAACTGGTTAAATTCCTTCGTCAGTTCGTAACAGTAGTTAGCAATAAGCGAAGGGTTATATTCCCTACCAGCTTGCAGTACCGTAGGTCTAAACGCCTTGAATTTCTGAATAAGTGACACCTCTTTATCGTTCAGTTCTATTCCTTTAAACGAATCATATTCCAATGATGAATCAACATGTTCCTTAGCTTTTCTCAAAATAGACTGAATACGAGCATAGGCATATTGAATGAATGGCCCCGTATTGCCGTTGAAATCTATACTTTCGGCTGGATTAAACAACATATTCTTTCGTGCATCAACCTTCAGGATAAAATATTTCAATGCACCCAAACCTACCTTTCTTGCTATTTCACGAGCCTCATCCTCTGCAATGTCACTATTTTTACTCAGTTCTCTGGATACATCATACGCCTCATCAATCATAGTGGCAATGAGATCATCAGCATCAACCACCGTACCCTCCCTACTCTTCATCTTCCCGTTAGGCAATTCTACCATTCCGTACGAGAAATGCACCAAGTCCTTGCCCCACTTAAAACCAAGTCTGTCAAGCAATATACTCAACACCTGAAAATGGTAGTTCTGTTCATTACCTACTACATAAATCATCTTGTCAATAGGGTAATCCTTAAATCTCAGACTAGCAGTACCAATGTCTTGAGTCATATACACAGATGTACCGTCACTTCTAAGCAACAATTTTTCGTCCAGACCATCACCCTTCAAGTCCGCCCACACACTGCCGTCATCTCTACGATAAAACAGTCCCTTTTCCAGACCTTGCAAGACCAAGTCCTTGCCAACGAGATAAGTATCAGATTCGTAATAAATCTTATCAAAACTAACCCCCAAAGCCTTGTAAGTCTCTCCAAATCCCTCATATACCCATCCATTCATCTTTGCCCACAACTCACGAATATCCTTGTCGCCCTGTTCCCACCTTACCAACATCTCACGAGCCTCCTTCATCAGGGGAGTGTCCTCACCCTCCTCAACACCCACTTCCTGCTCCTTGTCCTTCTGACTGAACATCACATAATAATCGCCAATAAGATGATCACCCTTCTTGCCCGCACTCTCAGGAGTCTCACCATTGCCCCATAATTTCCAAGCCAACATAGACTTGCAAATATGAATACCACGATCATTCACTATGTTTGTCTTTACCACCCTGTTGCCACAAGCCTCAACAATGCGTGAGAGCGATTCTCCCAACAAGTTATTCCTTACATGTCCTAAATGCAGAGGTTTGTTAGTATTCGGAGAAGAAAACTCAATCATTACCAACGGTTTTTCATCCCTGTCTTCATCAATATAGTCATTTAATAAAGTCTCTATCCAACATTTACTTGCGATGACAAGATTCAGAAACCCCTTGATAACATTAAAATCAGTCACTACATCAGGACAGACTTTTCTAAGATATTCACCTAAAGCCCCCGCCGTCTGATCTGGACTCAACTTTGATAGTTTCAAAAAAGGAAAAACCAGCACGGTGATGTTACCCTTAAACTCGCCCCTAGTATTCTGTAACAGTATCTTCCCAGCATCTACATTTCCACCCCACAACTCTTTGATACCATTTACTACAGCATTGATTATTTTTTCTTCCATAATTATAATATACCTTAAAATGTGATTTCATTTGCAAATTTAATAAAATTACCCGACAAAGCAAAATTGTTTACGGAGTTAAGAGAATTAAAGGGTGTTGTAATAATTGACGTTTGACGTTTGACTTCCTCCTTCGCACCTCGGCAATGCCAAGCAAGCTTGCAATTGCTCTCGGTTTGTCGTCGGTTGAAATTTATCTTTAGCAGATTGGTGTCAACCTTGGAGTTCTCAGCCATTAAACAAGGAACGAGGGCATGTCAGTTACTTTGACATACCCTCTGTTTGTATTATAGGTGGGTTCTATAAATTCACCGAATAATAAAAATTCATCAAACATGGGTGACATAATTCTTTTCAACGCTTTTGGTTTTGCTCCGGTATCTTACTGTTTGTCAGTCAGTCATTATGCCCGCATAACTGGCTTTGCCAGCTACGTCCTTATTTTGGGCTGAAGGCTCTCCTTCCGCACAGCAACCTGCTCGGAACAAATCTCAAAATCGCAAGAAATGAATTTATAGAACACCCCTATAATGAAATTATTGCCAGTTCTTTTTATCTACCAAAGCCACCAAATCCACCAAATCCAGCCCCACTCTTACCAGTAGCATAAATACCTATTTGAACTGGAGTAGATGAGTCGGCTGAGAATATTGAACCGTCCTGTGAGTCACCTAGTAATGTAAAATTCTTGCCCTCGTCGGTAGAGTAATAGAATTTATATATAGAACCTTCGGCAGTAACCTTAAGTGTGATTAAAGCAGATTGGTCAACAGTGAGAGTTTGACGCGCCACTTCTTCTGCTCGTGGTGGCATATTTCCCCAAGGTCCATTTGTACCATCTTTGTCTGTCTTGTAGAGAACAAGAGCAGGCTTGCCATCACGTCCGTTTGCCTTACAGATTACGAAATTACGACTTTCTTTTTGGAACACTACGAGTCCAGCCAACTCTTGTGGTGATTTTGGTTGGAAATTAAGTGTTACCTGTGCTGTATAAGAAGCATCAGTTGCCTTGCGTAACAGTAGTGAAGGATCTTTACCTTCATAGAGATTTACTTGACGACACTGTAGTTCCATACTGTTTGGCAGGAAACCGTGACCTTGTGCTATCTCAAAAAAATTATCTTTTGAAGGACGAACTTGTGTCCACTCTGGATTAACTGTCATGAAATCATCTTTCACAACCTTATTACCAGATGCATAAGTAAACTGAGAGAAACGAGCCACATTTGGTTTTGGTGGTTCTGGAAGAGGAATACGTTTGATATTTTTGACTCCGAGTAGAGGAAGCATAATGTCTGCATAGCGACACCCTAATTCACGATAACCTGCAGCTGAGAAGTGAAGGTTATCTGGTCCTCCCTGACATCCGTCAGCATGAGCCACATGTGCTGTAGGTATTACTTCTGGTAATCTATTAATAACCGGATTATGAGCCATACACTGTCCTTTGCCATCAGCTATTACAACTTCTCCTGCAATGAGAGGACAATCTTGAGCTTTAAGTCCAAGATCTTTGAGAAGTCGTTCATATACGAGTTTTACTTTATCAGGCCAGTCAGCCTGTCCGCAGTTAGTTTCTCCCTGATGTAGAAGAATACCTTTTATCACACCTGCTTGTTGAGCCTTACGAGCCATATCGAGCAGACGCTGATAAGGATCATTATTGTAAGCTTGAAGCATTCCTATCATCCACTGAGGAGCAGTTTTTGCATATTCAGCCACTTGGTCTTGCATAAAGGCCTTGATGTCACATCCTCCAATTGCTACGTTGATAACACCAACTCTTACATTTTTAGGAAGATTATAAACAAGTTCACGTCCAAACCAATCAGCAGGAGTTAATCCGTTACCCTCACGACAGAGTGGAGGAACAGCATCATACCATTCACCCATCTTTCTTCCAGCTTGTGGAAAATCAACGGCAGCCATCATTTGGAATCGAGGGTCAACAGTTTTGTCTGGTTCTTCAGGACGGGCATTACCTTCCATGTTAGACTGTCCAAAACATAGGAAAACATAGAAGTTTTTGTCTGGATTGGCAGCTTGTATTGCTATGCAAGTAATAAAAGCTAATAAAAATAATGCTATTCTTTTCATAATAGGATATTGTTTTTAGTTTATGATTTATGGTAATTTACTTATGTCTGCTGCAGTGTAGTTATCCATACGTAGTTGGTATTTCTGCAGGTCTTCCAAACGATGACGTGGTGCAGGACTACCTTCTGGGAAAGGCATCTTACTGAATGTTTGGAAATAGAGGAGACAAGCATCTCTCCACCACCAAGCATCTTTAGCCTGACGATCAAATTTAGCAAGTTGAAGTTCAAAACGTTCAGTGTCAACAAATTCCTTCATTGACCTCCAGACATCAACAAACCCTTCAGCTTGACGAACACCCGTATCATACTTTTCGCAAAGCAGATTCCAGACATTTTGCCATGATACATGGTGAAAATACAAAGTATATTCAGGAGCCATGTCGTATCGACTACGGATGCGCTCAGGATACTGTGCCAAATTATTTGAACCTGTAGCGGTTCTGTCAAATCCTATACCAAGAGAATCAGCTTTATGATAATACGGAGGAGTCCAGTCAGCTCTCACACCACGAGGAGCATACCAAGGTTCAGGCCCGTAATGGTGATTACCAGCAAAGATATGATGAATACCCAGTGGCATCATGTAGTTGACGACTGCCTCGCGAGAATCACAAAGAACACGTGTCATTGGTTCTACAAACTTAGGTGCATTTGTGTATGTCTGTTTCAGCCATTCACTTGCAATTTCTTCGGATGAAAGTTCAGGATTCCACGCAAGACGACCAAACGCATACCAGTTGGCTTGAGCCATATCACTTCCACACCAATTTTCTGAGTTGCCTATATTTGCCACACCAGCAATAGCAGAGAATGGCAGTATTTTGCGTTCACTTTGTATGTCATCAAAGAATTCATGCCACATAGTTGAAAGAAAACATGTATGGATACTTTCTCCTGTGTATTCTTGTGTAATTTGGAATTCAGGCATGATATTTGTTTTCCTCATACTGAAGAATAGAGGACTAGCTGGTTCGCGTGGTTGGAAATCAATAGGACCATTTTTAATTTGGACAATCACATTGTCACGGAATAATCCGTCAAGAGGCATAAATTCATCGTAAGCTTGATTAGCACGGTCTGGACTGTTTGGAGCATAGACAAAAGCACGCCACATAACTATACCACCATAAGGACGCAGAGCATCAGCCAGCATGTTGGCACCTTCAGCATGAGTGCGATGATAATCACCTGGACCTGGTTGACCTTCGCTATTGGCTTTTACGAGAAATCCCCCAAAATCAGGAATAGCATTATATATTTCAGCAATTTTCTCTTTCCACCACTTACATACATCTTCATCAAGAGGATCTGCAGTTGGAAGTCCACCCAACACCTTAGGAGAAGCAAAATTTACAGAAAGATATACTTTGATACCATAAGGGCGGAGAGTTTCAGCTATGTAGGCAGTCTTGAGAATATTTTCCTCGCTGAGAATTTGAGGAGAAGCATTGACGTTGTTGAGTACGGTACCGTTAATACCTACAGAAGCATTGGCACGTGCATATTCACGTAGAATGGTGTTGTTTTTCTGGTTGAGCAGAGGTATATTCCAAAAGATGGAACGTCCTGCAAATCCACGTTCTATTGTACCGTTAAGATTATCCCAATGATTCAGTATGCGAAACTTAAATTTAGGTGATTCAATAATTGGTTTTGAACTACTAATTTTTATGTTTCCCGTAGATTGTCGGCGCAAAAGATAGTATGCTCCGTAAAGAAGTCCCCTATCAGTGCGTGCCTGAATGAAGATATTATTATTTTCCTTGGAGATGCAGAATCCATCATTATCAATAGGGAGATTAGCAATTCTGAGTACAATGTCGGTATCTTTGCGCCAGTAACGAGACAGTTCGTCTATTGCTATATATATAGTAGGTGTAAGAAATGTGTCGTCGCTGAGCATGACATTTGCCTCTTGCTGAGGTTCAATCATACGCAACCATAATTGATGACCAGTTTCTGCATAACACTGACAAGCCTTGAACCCCCAATTAAGAGTAAGGCTTAGTAATATAATAAGGAAAAATAATGTCTTCTTCATAAAAAATAAAAAGTCCCCCTCCCCAAACAGATACTTGGGAGGGGGATATAAATAAATGAATTAAGCGTACATTGCTACGATAGTTTCATAGAGTTCCTGTTTGCCAGAAGTCTGCTTTGGTTCGCCATTCTTCTTGCCATATTCGTAAACCTGTTCGAAAGTGAGTTTACCATCTTCGAAGTCTTTACCAATACCACTGTCGAATGAAGCATAACGTTCAGCCTTCATTGCCTTGTAAGGAGATTCTTCGAGCAATTTAGCAGCACTTTCAAGAGCGCGAGCCATTGCATCCATACCGCTAACGTGAGCGATGATGATATCTTCGAGGTCAGTAGAGTTACGACGAGTCTTAGCGTCGAAGTTAGTACCACCAGTTCCAAGTCCACCATTGCGGATGATTTCCATCCAAGCCTGAGTGAGTTCATAGTTATCAATAGGGAATTGGTCTGTATCCCAACCATTCTGATAGTCACCACGGTTAGCATCAATAGAGCCGAGCATACCAGCATCAACAGCACAAGCAAGTTCGTGTTCGAATGTGTGACCAGCGAGAGTTGCGTGATTTACTTCGATATTAACCTTGAAGTCCTTATCAAGTCCGTGAGCCTTAAGGAAACCGATGACAGTCTCAGTATCTACGTCATATTGGTGCTTAGTTGGTTCCATTGGTTTAGGTTCAATGAGGAAAGTACCCTTGAAGCCCTTGCTACGAGCATAGTCGCGAGCCATACCGAGCATTGTAGCCATGTGTTCCTTCTCACGCTTTTGGTCAGTATTAAGAAGAGACATGTAACCTTCACGACCACCCCAGAATACATAGTTTTCAGCACCGAGAGCGATACCTGCATCAATAGCATTCTTAATCTGAACGATAGCGCGTGCTACAACATCGAAATCAGGATTTGTGCTTGCTCCATTCATATAACGCTTGTTACCGAATACGTTAGCTGTTGACCATAACAATTTCTTGCCTGTAGCAGCCATTTTTTCTTTAAGATAAGCAACAATTTCCTTCATGTTTGCTTCGTATTCTTCAATGCTCTGACCTTCGTCAACGAGGTCAACATCGTGGAAGCAGAAGTAATCAATACCGAGCTTTTCCATAATTTCGAAACCAGCGTCAGCTTTGTTCTTTGCGATTTCTACTGCATTTGCACCAGTAATCCAAGGGAAAGTCTTAGTACCACCACCAAACTGGTCAGCACCTTCTGCACAAAGTGTGTGCCACCATGCCATTGCGAAACGGAGCCATTCTTTCATTGGTTTACCCATGATGACCTTTTCTGCATCATAATAATGGAAAGCCATTGGATTCTTTGAATCCTTGCCTTCAAACTGAATCTTCTTTACGTTAGGAAAAAATTCTTTTGCCATGATTTTGTTGTTAATGTAATTATTAATGGTTAATAAAAAAAGTTGTTAATATATTATCTAATATTAGTTGCCGTTAACCAATATGTCTATCAAGCCGTTCTTTCCACAAATTATAAGCTGCCATGTAAGCATCATGATTACGTACATCTGGTTCAATTGTAGAGATATGTTTAAGTGTAGAGAACGCTTCATCAAAACTACTATAAATGCCAGCTCCAATACCTGCACCCTTAGCAGCACCTACTGCACCGTCAGTTTCGTAGAGATTGATAGTAGCACCAGTAACACTTGCAAGTGTGGTACAGAACATAGGATTGAGGAACATATTAGCATGACCAGCGTGAATATCCTTTATTTCCATACCCATCTGTTGCATTATGTCTATTCCTTGTTTGAATGAGAATACAATACCTTCCTGAGCAGCACGAAGAAGATGTGCTTTCTTGTGGATATTGAAATTGATACCTTCTACACTGCATCCAATTTCTTTATTTTGGAGAATACGTTCAGCACCATTACCAAACGGAATGACACTAAGTCCATTGGCCCCTATTTCGATAGTGTCAATAAGTCCGTTCATGTCTTGATAAGAGAATCCCTCTGGAGCAACATTACGACGCATCCACGCATTGAGGATACCCGTTCCATTGATGCAGAGAAGCACTCCAAGACGAGTAAGGTCTTTTGTGTAGTTTCCGTGAGCAAAAGTGTTGACTCGACTCAGTTTGTCGTAATTTACCTCACCAAGAACTCCATACACAACACCAGAAGTACCACCAGTAGCAGCCACTTCTCCTGGATTCATTACATTAAGGGAGAGAGCATTGTTTGGTTGGTCACCGCCACGATATGAAATAGGTGTTCCCTCAGGGATACCGAGAGTCTTTGCTACCTCTTTGCACACACTAGCCTGCACATCAAATGTAGGAACTATATCAGCAATGATGTCTTGGTCAAAGCCGTAGAAATTCATAATATCTTTGCTGACTTCTTGATTTCGGAAATCCCAGAACATACCCTCAGAGAGTCCACTGATAGTAGTTTGCATAGCACCACCCGAGAGTTTCATTGCAATAAAGTCTCCAGGAAGCATTATCTTGTATATCTTTGCAAACACATCAGGTTCATTCTCCTTTACCCAAGCTAATTTAGCAGCAGTGAAGTTGCCTGGAGAATTAAGAAGACGACTCAAACAGCGCTCATGCCCGATGCCCTCAAAAGCAGCATTGCCATAAGGAACAGCACGACCATCACACCAAATGATGCTTGGACGGAGTGGATTACCTTGACGGTCAACACATACCAATCCGTGCATCTGATAGCTGATACCAATTGCCTTTACGTTAGCGAGTAAACCCTGATCAGGAGCAGCAAGTTTTTTAGTAGCCTCAATGAGGTTAGTCCACCACATATCTGGTTCTTGTTCTGCCCATCCTATTTGTTTTGCGATAATTGGAGCCTCGTTTTCTGGATAGAATGTAGTAGCAACGATTGCTCCTGACACTGCATCAACAAGTGAAGCCTTCACTGATGATGTACCTATATCATAACCTAATAAATACGCCATGTCTCTTTTACTTTGTTACCTGTTTAATTATTCTCTAAGTTCTGCTTAGTCTATACCCTCAATAGTCTTGATCATTCCGTCTGCATCAAATTCCAATTCGCAGACCTTCAAACTGCGGAGCCATGATTTCCCACCAGAAGGCACACTGTCGTGATGGAAGAGATACCATTTACCTTCCCACTGGATGATAGCATGGTGAGTAGTCCATCCTACTACTGGAGTGAGAATGACACCCTTGTATGTGAATGGTCCATAAGGATTGTTGCCTACTGCATAACACAAGAGGTGGCTGTCGCCAGTAGAATAAGTGAAATAGTATTTACCGTCTTTCTTAAACATCCAACTTGCCTCAAAGAAACGGTGAGGGTCATTAGCTTTGAGCGGATTGCCATCTTCGTCAACAACTATGATTGGACGTGGTGCCTCTGCATAATTCAGACCATCTTTTGTCAAGCGCACACACCGACTTGGGAGAGAGTCTTCTTCACCTTCTGGCAAATATGGTGTCTCAAGATGAATATTGTCTTTATATCTCTGAAGTTGCCCACCCCAGAGTCCTCCGAAATAAACATAAACCTCACCGTCTGCATCGTCTATGAAAGCACACATGTCAATGCTATAACTACCAGGTAGTGGTGCTGGTTGAGGTATGAACGGACCTGCAGGGTTGTCTGCAATGGCTGTACCCCAGTGGAATACATCGTTGCGGTCTTTGAGTGGGAAATACATGATATATTTTTTTACCTTCTTGCTGAATCCCATACCTTTTGATTGGTCTTCTGCTGTAGTAGGAACTTCTACCTCATATTCTTGAACATCACAGTCCCAAAGTTGACGACCTGCCCAAGGAATATCTTCCTGACGAAGTACACATCCGTGATCTGTTACCTCACCTGTCATTGGGTCACCATCTATTGAGAGCACATGATAGTCTTTCATTACATACTGGTCACCATTGTCGTTCTCAATATTTTCACATTCCCAGTCGTGAGATGGATAAATGTATATTTTTCCGTTGAATACATGTACGGATGGGTCTGCCATATAGTCAGCAGGGAATAAATATCTTTTCTTTGTCATAATGATTGTTTTATGTTTTGATATATTTGTTTTCTATTTATATGTTAACCTC
>JAGHSE010000302.1 GCA_018066015.1 Candidatus Colivivens equi | reverse complement strand
AACGATGTAACTGCTCCATGTCCTTTTTTCATTGTTCCAGTGTTCCCCGCTGACTTCATAGATGTCATCGTTTACGCTGTATATAGTTTTAACTGTCGGCATTCTGCACACCTCGCCATTCCCAATTCTCACCGTGGCATATTATATGTTCAAAATCTGTACAATCGCCACCAATAAACCATTTGCAAAAGTCGCAATTTGCGTCTTGCTTCAAATCCTTGATAGCCGCATCTCGCTCTTTGATAAGCTGGGCATTTTGCTCTTTAATCAATGCTAATTCAGCAAGCCATTCAAGTGTCATTCTTGCACACCTCGCCAACTAAAATTGCTATAGGGACATAGGGTATGACAGTTTTTGCATTCATTGTTGTGATTTCCGTCGTTGTAATTACAGCAAATCTTGCACGCATTAATCTTTCCTGTTGTAAACCACGAAACTATGAGCCAATGAATTTCCGCAACCGCCGCATCACGCTCTTTTGCGAGCTGTTCGATGGCATCTGCGGCACAACTTATAGTCTGCATAATACCTACCATTTCACCGCAACAATCTTCTGCGAGTATTTCATATTTTTTATGCGGCGCATCAGATAAATTAAGATGTATCTTGCGACCTATTAGTTTGTCGCATTCATTAAATTCAATATTAAGTTCTTTAATTATTTCCTTATAATCACTCATGCTTGCACACCTCGCCATCTGCTACAAAAATCATTGGGGCTGTGAGGGTTGTCATCTCCCTCGCAATATCCGACTTCAAATTGACTCCAGCCACGCTTGCCCCATAGCTCGCAAGTTTTACACCTTTTAGGTATTGATTTTCCGATATGTTTTTCCAACATTTTCAGTTCTGCAATCGCCGCATCTCTTTCCGTTACAAGCTGTTCAATAGCATCGGCGGCTTTTTCATACTCGTCAGAAGTCCAAGCATCACGGTCATATTCCCATGTCTTTTCTGCCTCTGAACGCAGTTCAGCAATCAATTCATTATAATCTTTCATTTAACACCTAACCTTAATCTTTCTTAAAGGGGCAATTTTTACAACTCATTTTATTTCATTCCAATCCACCGCATTCTCAACGCCGAAACTTACATTTATATCTCGATACTCAGCATAAGCCTTTAACCAACCTATTGCGGTATCAATAGAATGTAAAATTTCGGATGTCGGGTTATTGTGAAATTGCTCAAGCAACCATGCATGGTATTTTCTAAGCGTATCTGTTGGACAATAATTAATATCTCGCACGAGCTCTTCGATGGCATCGGCTATCTCCGCACAAGTTTCTGCACTAATTTCAAGTACACACCCTTTGACTTCATGAACATCAACAGCCACACGAAGCCGCTTAATTAATGCCTTATAATCGTTCATTTGCTTTCCCTCCTGTTCCATGCTTCGATTGCTTTATCGGGCGTATATGTCAAACCAGATGTCGCACAGCATCGAGAACACACCACCGTATACGCCCAAAATCTACCCATAGTATCTTTAACCGCTTCTGTGTCTGTGCTAATTTGCGCTTCTCCACCACAAAACGGACAAGATTTAAGTTCTACCATCATTCGCCATCCTTACATCTTGGCATTTCTGCTATCGCAACAACCATATCATGTTCATTAAAATACACTTCAAAAATAGCCGATATAAATATTCTAACATATTCAATTGTCACATTTTCAGCCACAGTTTTATTATCAACTGTAATATAATATTTTGTTTCATTCATTTGTTTTTTGCTCCCAACTCTATCTCTCATTGCTGTTGTTATTTTATGCGAAGCATCTTTAAATGCTTGTTCAGATTCGGCAAACATCTGTGTAGAAGTATATAGTGGGCTTGAGTATAATTCGTCATATACTTTCTCAACGGAGTCTTTTCTATCCCAAGTTTCTCTCGTCATTCTCTTACCTCATCCATCTTTGCCCCGCAATTCGGACAGTAGTTTGTGTGTTCGTCAACACCGCAAGGCACTTCATTACAAACAGAGCAATGAGGAATATTAAATGCTCTGCCGTCTATTACAGTAGGTTTAACCCAATGTCCATGCACAATCTCAACAGCATTAACAGTGGGTGCAAGTTCAATTCTGCCCCAAGCTACATCAATGCCAGCATTGTAGCCACACATTTCATCGTAGGTCATTCCGTATCCCGTAATATTATCTTCTTCTGCGTATATAGGCTTTTGTACTTTATCTGCATCAATTAATCTCATTCTCTCACCTTATAACATTTTAGCACCACAGTTAGGGCAATAGTTACTTGTTTCATCGTTTGCCATATTACATACAGAGCAATCATAATCAATCAAAATACCATCAGTATCAAATCCGTCAATCCAATGCCCGTGTCTTACAGGCTCGGCATCTACGGATTTGGATTCGTGAAATATCCTCAAAACTTTTTTCTGCATATACCGACATCCTTCATGAAATGCTTTATTCTCATTCGCAATAAAGGGTATTTGTTCCACTTTCCGCAAAGTTTCGTTACAATCAATCAGCTTCATTCGCTCACATCCTTGCGGTCTCCGTAGGAGCAGAAGTCGCTCATATTACTCCATTTTCCCCAGCGATTACAATATCCCGCTCCACCGTCATGGTCATGTTGTTTGCAGTCGCAACATCTCACAACCTCAACGGCATCAATCACGGTTTCGCTATGCACATAGCTTTTCACAGCTCTCAAAGCTTCGCGATAGATTTCTTTTTTGTTGCCCATATATCCGTGGCAAACTTCGTACTGGCGATTGAGAAATTTTCGCATTTCATCAGCATCAACTAATCTCATTCTTTCACCTCGTTATACTCGCAGTTCTCACAGTCCATTGCTTGAATCTCACAAGGCTTAAAGCCTGTTTCGTCATATGAACACATCACTTTACCCCCATATAATCACAACCAAAATCTTCAGCATCAAAATCACACTTATAACACAGATTCATATTACTTTCTCCATTCGTAGACCAATGATGCGAAAAATATTAATATTGAGACAATAATAACAACTTTCATAAAATATCTCCTTGTGTTTATGTATTAATTATACCACAAGCTATCCTTAATGTCAATACTCTAAATGTGAATAATTTGTAAATTATTTAACTTAAGGCATCCTCATTATAGAAGATGCCTTATTTTTTCTTATTTTCAATAATTATGGCAACTCGAACTGAAATACCACTTTAATTCATCGCTCCGAATAATTTCAATCGGCACACCAAAACAATAATGTTTACCATCGGGGCTATAATGTATAGAAATATTCTCACTGATATAGCTTAACAGACTGTCGGTCATTATAATTGTTTTGTGTGCATCGTTGATGTGTCGGCATAGTTCAGAAATAATATCTTGTATAATATAGCTATTATCTATCATACTCAACGATATTTACGCAAGCACTGAGATAATTGTTGTCATCTCTGAATACCTGCATATAAGGCAGACAGCTTTCTCCAAACTGCTTGACAAACACGCTTTTAAGCTTCTTAACGACATCAACTGTATCTGCGTTCTTCCAAGCATCAGATGTATTAAGGTCAATTTCTGCTGTAATAGTCTTAATATTATCAAACTGTGCCTTCAGGTTTGCGTTTTCTCTAAGCAGGTGATTGTTGTCGTCTCTGAGCCAGTCTACGGCATTTTCAAGCTGTGCAATGGTTTCATCGGCATCAACCTTAAAAGCACGATGTTCTGTCAGTTTATCCGCAAGACAATTAGATACGCGTTCGTATTCGTCACGAGGTACACCGTTGCACCATCTCAGAAACAGATTCCTAAACCAAGTCTTAATCTTCTTCATCATTTTCTTCATTCTCCTCAATTGTAATTTTATAAGTTGTATCATATGTCATTAGCTTGCTAATCAGCAACATTTCACACATAGCCATGACAATCGCACACCATAGACTAAATATATCAGCGGCGTGTGTAATTGCTATAATTAACTTATAATTTAAGTCAACCATACCAAAGCTATATGCAAAGGTTACCAATAATCCAGCTAAAATTACACGAATCCTCATCATCATCTTCCTCATTTTCGGTAGTATTATTATTTTTTAAGATTTCCTCAAAAAATAAAGCTTCTTGCATGGAATTCTCAAAGAATATACACATAATTATTCCCCTATCATTTTATCGGCGTTAATCCATGTATTGCCAAAGTCGTAATCAATGCAATAATACTCCAAAGGCATATACTTGTGTTTTTTCTTGCATCTAACGGTATTATCTTTACACCTTTTACTATCTGCGTATATACAGTTAGCACAGCACAACATAATATCGTCGTCAATAAGAATAGTATTCTGTTTAGCCATATCAATTCTCCAGAGTATATTTTGCGTATTTATTTACTGTTCCAAATCTATTCTTATGAGGAACAAGAGTGGTAGTGATAGGATAATTTTCGTTTCTAAGTTCTTTAATGATTGCCGCAAGTCTGTATACACCATATTCCTCAAGAGCTTGCATAGGGGTGATGTTCTTATACTCTGTAAGATGCTGGATAATCATTTCTTTCTGTGTCATAATTATTTTCCTTTCTTCCAAATCTGATACACACATTCTACTGCTTCATCAATATCATAATTTTCTACAATATAATCAGCCATATAAGGGGCGTTCTTAAACACTATGGCATCATATTCAATTCGTTCTTTGGCACTCTGTTCACCACGCGAACAGACCATTCGCTTATAGCGGGTTTCTTCATCAACATCCACATACACCATAATTACATTTTTCAGCCCAGTGTAGTGTTCGTCAAAATATTCAACACCGTCTACATCAATTACATAAATTTGGTTTTCTTGAACCTGTAGTGCTGTGGCAAAATATTTGTTATTATTAAATTCCGTATACCCGACTATTTCTTCGGTTTGCAGAATTTCGTCGGCTTCATAATCTTCGATAAATATATGCCCCTCTTCGTTTTCATATCTGGGGCTTCTGGTAGTGTAGCTTTCTATCGAATTTAGTCCATATTTTCGATAAAGCTCCTTGCAAATAGTGGTCTTACCTGAGCCTGATGCCCCCACCAAAAGGATAAAATTGTTGTTCGTTGTTCTCACCTCTTTGAGCCTATTATAGCACACTATTCGCTGTTTGTCAATACCTTAAATTGTAAACTTTTTGTGAACAAAATTTTCAGTGAATTTGCAGTGGATTTTTACCCAAAATTCGATATATATTGT
>JAGHSE010000077.1 GCA_018066015.1 Candidatus Colivivens equi | reverse complement strand
TAATTATTTATTTTTGCGGGGAATTAATAGAACACCCCTTAAACCTTTCACTACTTTTTTGTCTTACTTTATTAATATAACGTAACCTACTATGAAGAAATCTATTTTAATTTTGCTTTGTTTATTTGCAACAATAGTATCAAAAGCACAATCACCCAGTAACGAACCATTAAAACTCAATGACCTTGATTATTTTGAACGTCAAGGCGTAAACATTCTTGTTTTTAGCAATACCTTCAATGGTGGATTCAATGACGAGAAAAATTCCGGAATTGAAATTATCCAACATGGTATTCGTGCTATTCAAGGTGGTGCAATCCGACTCAACAACACTCCAGAGCAGTGGGACCTCGTTCCAAAGACCACTAACCGTAAAGTTAATCGCGAAGACAACTCTATAGAAGTCACTCTACGTTATGACGATTACGATTTTGAAAGTAAAATCGTTGTTACGGGTAAGGATAAAGCAGTAGAGATTGCAGTTTATCTTGATAAACCTGTTCCAGAAGTCATTGCAGGCGAAGCCGGATTTAACCTTGAATTTCTACCATCTCAATATTGGCAAAAGACATATATAATGGACGGACGTCTTAATCGTTTTCCCAAATATGCAGTAAGCGAAACAGCCACTCGTCCAAATAGCGAGAAACCACGTCAATTCAAAGGATTCCGCACATATAATGACAGAGGAACAGATCGTTTCGTAGATCCTCTGCCGTTAGAAACAGGACACTCTATCATCATAGCAAACGACACACCAGAACGTCTTGTAAAAATTAGTAGCACCGATTCAGAACTCAACCTCTATGATGGACGAATACTAGCACAGAATGGTTGGTTCGTTCTTCGTAGTGTTCTTCCAAAAGGTAAGACAGGTAAAGTCATGACATGGATAGTTGAGCCAAATGCCATCAAAGACTGGATTCGTGAACCAAATATCGGTTTCTCACAAGTAGGCTATATGCCTGACCAGCCAAAAGTAGCAGTCATAGAACTTGACAAGACAGACAAGGTACACCCATCAGCATCATTATTCCGTATTATGGACGACGGCACAACAAAAGAAGTATTTCATAATGCAATTACCACATGGGGACGCTACTATAAATACAACTATGTTAAGTTTGATTTTTCCTCTGTAACAACCCCAGGCATATATTATATTAAATATGGTGATACCCAAACCAACAACTTTATCATTGACAACACAGTGTATGATAAAATTACAGATGCAACAACAGATGTATGGGTACCAATTCACATGAACCACATGTATGTCAACGAAGGGTATCGCGTATGGCATGGTGAACCATTCCGTGAAGGATATCTTCAAGCACCCCCAAGCGACCACTTTGACCTTCACCATCAAGGAGCAACTACAGATACTAAATACAAACCTTACGAACTCATTCCAGGCCTCAACGTCGGCGGATATTTTGATGCTGGCGATTTCGACATTGAAACTGGTTCAAATATCAGTGTAGTTGAAAACTTTGTTCGTGCATGGGAACTCTTCAAGTCGCAACGCGATGAAACATTCGTTGACGAAAATCAACGTTTTGTTGACCTTCATCGTCCTGACGGAACTCCTGATATTCTTCAATTCATTGAACATGGAACTCTCAACCTTGTAGCTCAAGCCGAACAAATCGGACACATGTCTTCTGCACTCTCCAATTCCGTGCTCTACAACTATCACCATCTTGGCGATGCAGGTTCACTCACTGACGGACTTCATTACGACCCTTCACTCCGTCCGTTTGAGATATCAGCTGATGGTAAGTCTAGCGGCAACCCTGACGATATGTGGGCTTTCACAACTCGCGATGCTGGTCTTGACCTGAGAGCAGCAACAGTCTTTGCAGCTGCTAGCCGCGTTCTTAAAGGCTATAATGACGACCTTGCAGAGCGTGCTCTCATTCAGTCAAAACGTCTGCAAGAAGAAGCGACACAAATTCAGAATCAAAAACGTCAAAACAACAATTTTGCACGTCGTCAGAACGGAGGAAATCTCTCCACAAATCTCCAACTTTATGCATCTACCCACGACACAAAATATCTTGACCAATTTACATCACAAATATGGCAAGCACTTGAACGTAATGTCAACTCAGTAATTCAAACTGCTTTTGACGCAATACCATACATGGATTCACAATATAAAGAACGCCTTCGTCCTTATGTCCAAAAATACTACGACTACATACTTAGTCTTGATAAAGACAATCCTTACGGCGTACCTATTGGTACAGGCAACTGGGCAGGAGGAGGTT
>JAGHSE010000325.1 GCA_018066015.1 Candidatus Colivivens equi | reverse complement strand
TTATCTCTCCCGAGGAGTGCCGAAGGCCCTACACGAAATAATACGAAAAATTCAGTTCCTGCATTTTCATCCTCACCTCAGCATAGATTAAGTAAACTTATCTCTGCATTCGGTTCGTTGAAAATTCGAAAACTTAATCTGTGATAGTAGGGACAAGCCCTACTGCACAGATTAAAATAAGAAAATTTCAAGTGTTATTCAGTGCATGAGTGATAACAATTACTATGTCATAAAAATATTATGATTATTGTCACATAGACGTCTATTTGCCTGTAAAATACAGATTTCTGAATTTTCAACGAACCTAATGCAGAGCCAAACTTGTTTGAACCATGCTGAGGTGAGGCCGAAAATGCTGGAACAGAATAAGGCATTATGATGGGAATCTTCCCATCGGTAATGACTTAATTTTCGCAAATTTTTGTGTATTTCGTGGTAAAAAACTCTGAGACGCCTCTGCGTGAAACTTATTTACGTTATAAAAGACCATGCCATACGCACCAGTTTATAGTAATCGTTATACATACGAATCTTAAATTTAGAATTATAAATTTCACATTCCTAATTCCTAATTCTAAATGCGCCATCATCGTTGTTAATCAAAAGGTGTCTTATGGTATATATTCTCACCATTGATTGGTTCTCCCATTGACGAGGCTTCGTTGCCTTTTTCGTCAAGCTTAAACACCATATATCTTGGATTGTTCTTCGTGTAGGGTTGCCATGCTATACCAGGTTTGCCTGTCTTGGCAAAGTTCGTCCATGCGGTTAGCATCGTTTCTGATAGTTCGATGTCTCCTTGTGTCCAAGGACGCCAACTGTGTTTTAATGACTTGAATACATACCAGAGGTCTGCAGAATGGAAGGCCCCTTCAAGTTCTCCGTGATGTTCGTCGGTTGGCAGTGGACGTGCAAATTCATAGGCATACACTACATCACCACATGCCTCTCTGTTGAGGCAGAAGTCATCAATGGCGTTTCGCATGTCTTTTAGATAGTCGTGCATGGTGTAACCTATCATGTATGTAACATGGTGCAGGCTGTCTTTGATTGCTGCATCGTTGAAACTGTGTATTGACACATAGTTATCGAGTATTGTGCGCGAAGTGATGCCTTGTTCGTATCCAAAGCGTTGGGCTATCGATTTTTTTTCTACCATATTGCGAATGGTACTGAGTGAATGTATCACTTCTGTGGAGGCTGCTCGCATGTCTTTGAGATTTGTAAGGTTTGCCCAACCTAACACTGCTTTGCAGTCACGTTCGGACTCTGATAGTACCTGGTCTTGGTGACCTCTCACATTGCTGTCTTTTCGCAGTCCGTCTCCGCTCATAATTATTGCTTTGTTGAATAATCCTTCTGTAAGTGGTGACTCACATAGTTTTCTTATTCCGTCGGCACCTGCACTTTGTCCGAATATCATCACATTGTCGGGGTCTCCACCGAATTGTGCGATATTGGTTTTCACCCATTTCAGGGCTGCAATCATGTCGAGTAATCCGTAGTTGCCTGATACACCGTGAGGGCTCTCGGCACTGAGGAGTGGATGAGTGAGAAAACCGAACACGCCCAAACGGTAGTTTATGGTTACGAGCACTACATCTTTTGCTGCCCATTCTGTTCCGTCAAACTCTGGTTCTGAACCCCACCCTTCTCTGAATCCACCTCCGTGGACAAAGATTGCTACAGCTTGCTTCTTGTCTGTGATACCAGGTGTATTGGTCCACACATTCAGGTATAGGCAGTCTTCGCTGTATGGTGATTCACTACCATATCCCCATTCTGTGGTATAACAGCCTGGATAGTGTACGGATTGATAGCTTGGATGCCCGAATTGATCGCACTTTAGTGTATCGTCCCAAGGTAGTACGGGTTGTGGTTCTTTCCACCTCAAATCTCCAATGGGTGGTGCGGCATAGGGTATGCCTTTGTAGGCATACACTCCGTCTTTTTCTGTTGGTACTCCTTGTATTTTCCCTCCTTCTATGTGAAGTATTGGGTTTGTCTTGGTGCATCCCATAAATATGAGTATAAAGCACAGGCAAAGGTGGATTAGATATTTGGTTCTCATTATTTCAGTTGTGTGGGTAAAATATGAATTTTGTGTTGACTTGACAAAAGTACAAAATTTTAACAACAACGACAACGATGAATATTGTTTTTACCACGAAATACAAAAAATAATACAAAAAATCACGAAAACTTAATCTGTGGTAGTAGGGATAGCCCCTACGACACAGATTATTAAAAGAAATTTCAAGTGTTATTCAGTGTATGTAGTGATAACAATTACCATAGTAAAAAAACTAGTAGCATAATTATTGTCTTCCTCGCAACTGATTAATAACAAGAACTGTTTTGGTATTTCACGCAGAGGAACGCAAAGATGAAGGCAATAATATTCTCCTGTGGAGCGATAAGCAAAAAAAAACAGAATGCAACGCATTCCTTGGAACGAGCTAAGCTCCTTGGAACAGCCTACAAGGCTATGACCTTCTACGGGGTGGATTTTGGTTTTTGTCTTCGCTGCGATGAAGATAATATTTTTTTTGTTGGCTGACAAAAAAAATATTATCTTTGCACAGCAGTGTGAATATTTTGCTTGCTAATTAATTTAAATCAATTTTATATGAAAAATTACAGTTTTAGATTTTTATCTTCGTTAAAAAAGTTGTCGTTGACGTTGTCTTTGTCGTTGACGTTATTGTCTGTTTTTGCTCAGCAGTCGCATGTAAATATTCAGTACGACCCTCAGCGTAATACTGAAAATATCACTCCTTTCTCTGCTCAGGTTATTTCGCCTGAGGTTTTGGATGACCATTCTGTCATCTTCCGTGTCAAGGCTCCAAATGCTAAGGAGGTAAAACTCTCGGGCTCGATGTTTGTGGGAAAGGATGCTCGTAAACAGGCTCTTTTTACCAAGGGTGATGATGGTATTTGGACTCTCAAACTTGGTCCGCTTACTCCTGAGATTTATTTCTATTATATCAGTATTGATGGTGTGCAAAATGTAGATCCTAACAATACATTTACTGGTCATGCTGCTATGCCTGCTTTCAGTATGTTGTTTGTTCATGGTGACGAACCTGCATGGTATGACCCTAAACCTGGTGTTCCGCATGGTACTATCACTACTCATTATTATGAATCATCTGTAACTAATGGTTTGCGTGACATGATGGTCTATCTGCCTGCTAATTTTAGTGCTAAGAAGAAGTACCCTGTATTGTATCTTCTCGGTGGTTCGGGTGACTTGACAGAAACTTGGGTGATGCACGGACGTGCTAACTGGATTCTTGACAACATGATGCATGAGGGGCTTGCTAAGGAGATGATAGTGGTGTTTCCTAACGACCAGATGGTTACTCGTAATCATCCGAAACATACTGAGCTTGCTTTTCCTTTGATTGAAAAGGAGATGTTGGAGTGTGTGATTCCATTTGTGGAGTCGCATTATAATGTTATCAAGGACAAGCATTCTCGTGCTATTGCTGGTTTGTCAATGGGTGGAAGAATGTCGCAATATGTTGGTTTGCGTAATCTTGATGTGTTTGGTTCTGTGGGTTTGTTGAGTGCTGCTATTGAGATTGACGAAACTCCTGCTCTTCGTGACAAGGATTTCAACAGTAAGATAGATTACTTCTTTGTTGGTGGTGGAACATACGAAACTGGTTTTATGGGACGTCATCAGCGTCTGCACGAACAACTTGACAAACTAGGTGTGAAGCATGATTTCTATGAAGGTGGTGGTGGTGCTCACGACCTCGTTTCATGGCGTCACATGCTCTACGACCGCTTCCTCAGGATGTTGTTTAAATAAATGTTTATGGATTGGGACCGAGCACATTTGCGTTCCTTGTTGACGTTGACGTTGTCGTTGACGTTATTGTCTGTTTCAGCGCAACGGATTCGTCTGCTGGATGCTTACTTGCCAGAGCGGGTTGACCCGTTAATCTCTGACAGATGGCATCAGGAGGCTGACCCATACTTGAGGTTTACTCCTCTTGACTCTTTGGGTAATCATTGTGTGGTGGGGTGTGTGGCACTCGCTTTGGGTGAGGTTATGCGCTATCATGAGTGGCCTGCTGATGTGTATGACTGGAAAAATATGTTGGACGAATATATTCCAGGACAATTCTCGACTAAGGAAGGTGATGCTGTCGGGTGGCTCTTGGCTGACTGCGGACAAGTGGTCAATATGAAATATGGTTCTAAGGCGAGTAGTGCTGAAATAGTTTCTCAACCTATTGCGTTGGTTGATTCGTTTGGATATGATATTGCCACCCAACTTCATTTCAGGGACTTTTATCGTCAAAATGAATGGCACGATATGTGGCGAAGGGAGTTGGCTGCAGGACGTCCAATATTGCTTTGTGCTCAATCGGCTTCTTTGTCTCATGCGTTTGTTTGTGACGGATATAATGAGCGTGGAGAATTTCATATACTCTGGGGAAATCCTACAAAGGACGAGGACGGATGGTATGACATCACTAAACTGACTCCAGATCAACCTAAATGGTATGACAAGGATAATCCTGAACGTGGATTGAATCTTATTCAGTCGATTTGTACTGGTGTGCAACCCCCTCAACAGGGTTCGCACGAAAACCATGTTTTCGGAATGTCGCATATTGAGGCTTGGAAGGATGAGGGGGTTCGGAATATTGCTGTTGTCACGCATAATCTTGCCAACATAGGGCGTAATATTCACAATGGGCGTGTGGCTCTCGCTCTTACTTATAAGGGTGAAATTGTCAATATTCTTGCGGAATATGGGCATAATTTTGAATTAGAGGAGCTAAATGATACTTCATATACTGATACTTTGCACATTAATGTGGTGTCGCCTATCAAAACGCTTGGTGAGTATCATATAGTTCCTGTATTTGAGGATAACGGAGAATGGGTGGAGGTTAGAACTTCGGTTGGCACTCCTAATTATGTTTATATAGAACTTACTTCGGATGATTTGGAAATACGGGAAATACATTCTTCGGTCAATTCTCTTGCTATTCTTGACTTGCAATTTCCTGATACATTGGTACATACTCAGGCGCCAATGTATTCTATAACTCTTCAGAATCAAAGTAAAGAGGAATATTGTGGACGTATTTATTTTGCATTGGTTGACCCTGCAAGACCGGACGAGAATCTGGTGTTCAGTGCTCAGGGGCTGTATCTCAGTGCTGGCGAAGCTACTACTCGTTCTTTCTATCAGACTCCTCTCTATGTCACTGGGCCAGGTAATTATTCTCTGCGTATCTTTGCTGATATGGATTTGTTTACTGACTCAATCGTGACATTGAAAAATTTTACAGAACGTGATGTGGCTGTTGTTTCTACTGATATAGATTCTAGTCGTGCACATGATTTTTCTATTTTTAATTCTCAATTAGACGAGGGGGCGCATTTTTCTTCTGCTACTTATGACCTCTTTGGCAGACCGGTTTATGCTATTCGTCCTAATCAGATTGTCATCTCTCCTGATGGCAAGAAGAGATTAAGTTCACAATCAGGTCTTTAGGAACATACTGTCTCCATAACTGAGAAAGCGGAAATCGTGTGCAAGTGCATATTCGTAAAGTGTGCGCCATTCTTCTCCAATGAATGCTGATACCAGCAGAAGTAATGTACTTTGTGGTTGATGGAAGTTGGTGACTATCCATTTTACTATATGATATTTGTACCCTGGTGCGATGATTATCTGTGTGCTTGTGTGTATGGCTGGCAAATGGTGTTTATCAAGATAATGTAATATACATTTCAAGACTTCAATGGTATCGTCGTTGTTGTCGTTGTCGTTATAAGGCTCCCACTGCTGGACATGGAGGTCTATTTCTTCTTCACTGTTGGACTTCTGAATTTTCTTGCCTATGTAGTAAAGGCTTTCCAATGTTCTGACAGATGTGGTTCCTACTGCAATGGCTTTTCCTCCGTGTTGGATGAGTTTTTCTATTGTCTGTCTGCTTACCACTATATATTCAGAATGCATTTCGTGTCCCTCTATTTCTTTACTCTTGACTGGCTTGAAGGTTCCTGCTCCTACATGTAGTGTCACTTCTTCTCGGTCTATGCCTGTGGCATCTACGTCTTGCAATACTCTTTCTGTGAAGTGGAGCCCTGCTGTCGGTGCTGCTACCGAACCTTTTATCTTGGAGTAGATTGTTTGGTAGGTTTTCTTATCGCTCTCTTGGGTTCTGCGGTTGAGATATGGTGGGATGGGGAGTTCGCCTGCCATATCTAGTATTTCTGCAAATGTATAGTCGCCATCCCATGTGAATTCTATTATGTGGGATGTACCGTACTGGGCTTTGTATTCTGCACTGAGTTCTAGTTCGCTACTACTGTCATCGTTTTTGCTGATGAGTGGGAGACATAGTTTGCTTTGGTTTTTCCATTTCTTTAGGTTGCCTATCATGCACAACCACTGGCAACAGCCTTTGGCAATGAAGTTTTCCTGATATTCTGCGGGAAGGTATGGTTCAAGACAGAAGACTTCTATCTGTGCTCCTGTATCTTTTTGAAATCTCAGTCGTGCCTGAATGACTTTTGTGTTGTTGAATACCATCATTTCGCCTCGTGGCAGAAAATCGGGTAGGTTATAGAAATGGCTTTCTTGAATATTTCCGTCATATACTAATAGTTTACTGTGATCGCGCTGGGATAGTGGGAATTTGGCTATTCGTTCGTCGGGTAAATCGTAATTGTAATCTTGTATGCGTATATGTTTTGTGTCCATTATTATATTATCCACTTTATTTGTTTGAATTCATATTTATGCGTCTCGCCTGTTTGGGTTCTGAGTATTATATATCCATTGGTTTCTACGTCGGCGATTTCGGCTTCAATTATATTTCCATTTGGTTCTGCAAATTGATAAAATCCTTCTCTGCGATACAAATGCGACTTATACATTTCCTGCAACTGGGCCTTCTTGCCGTCATTGAGCATCTGGTAATAGTGGTGGAAATATGTCGTAATGGTATTCAGTATTTTTTCTTTGTCGATGCTGAATCCGATAATTTGAAATAATGATACTGGATTGGGGGCATCACTTTCAAAGTTTTCTTGATTGACATTCAGTCCAACTCCTATTATTCCATTTGCAATTTGAGAACCTTTTAAATCGTATTCTATTAGTATGCCACATATTTTTTTGTCGTACCAATATATGTCATTTGGCCATTTAATACTAATTCCTTCTATCATGTCGTCAAGTGTGTTCCACATGGTCAGGGCAATGACTTGTGATAATAGGAATTGTTCGTCGGCTCTGATATTTTTTGGGTGGCACAATATCGAAAAGGTTAGATTTTCTCCTCTCTTACTTTCCCAGTGGTTGCCTGTCTGACCACGTCCGCATGTTTGATATTCTGTGTCAATAAGTAGTGCATCATTTGAGGGCACACTTGTCTTCAACAAATCTCGGGCGTATGTATTTGTTGACTCTGTTTCGATAAGGTGAATGCGCTGCATTTGAATTGTAATCAGGACTCAAAATCGTAATGGTCTAGTTTCTTGCCACAATTGGGACAAAAAATGTCACCTTTCTTGATTTCTGCCTTACATTCACTACAATGATATTTTTGTTTTGGTACTTCCATAGTGCTTAATTGTGTTTTGTCTATATCTTTACAATTATCGTTTGCTACTAAAAAATTTCTTCATCAATATTCGACATTCTTCTTCTAATATTCCACTAATCACCTCTGTCTTAGGATGTAATGCTTCGGGGGCAAATGTTGTATAACCTCGTTTCTCGTCTCGGGCTCCATAAACTAATTTGCCTAATTGACTCCACCCAATTGCTCCTGCACACATTACACAGGGTTCTACTGTGACGTAAAGTGTGCATTTATCAAGATATTTGCCTCCCAGATATTCTGCTGCTGCAGTGATGGCTTGCATTTCTGCGTGTGCGGTCACGTCATGAAGACATTCGGTGAGGTTGTGCCCTCGACCTATAACTCGTCCATCTGCAACTACTACAGCACCAATGGGTATCTCATCTTCCTCAAATGCTCTGTGGGCTTCTTGTAATGCTATTTGCATGTATTTCTCTTCGTCTGTCATAAACAAATTCTTAATACATCAAATTATTTTATTTCTTCAAACTCTATATATTCTCC
Source organism: Candidatus Colivivens equi (assembly GCA_018066015.1). Classification (GTDB taxonomy): domain Bacteria; phylum Bacteroidota; class Bacteroidia; order Bacteroidales; family Bacteroidaceae; genus Colivivens; species Colivivens equi. Next base: position 1,697 of record JAGHSE010000325.1, on the reverse strand, counting down.
CTCGTCATCTCCAATAACTTGTTTTTTATTGACTTTCCCTTCAAACGGCTCGTCTTCTTTCTCTTGTCTTGAGCCTCTTTCATAAAATGGGTCTCTTGGAACTTTTTTTGATACTCGTTTCACTGCATTTATTATGCTAACAACTATTGAGCCTACCCATCCGAAGATAAATAGTACAATCACAAGTGCAAAAAGTAATACGAATATCAGAAAGTACATTTTGTATTAACAAGACAAATCACTACATACAAACCTATACACGAAGCCAATCCTCTTGCTAATGTCAGTAATATGTGGCCTTTACCCCAAATAGCAAAAAGTAATAGTATTATGGCGCACAATATTAGATATACAAACCTTAGTTTGTTGTCTGCCCAAGTCTTATTCTTAAATTTTAAACTGAACATAGGGACTTCGCTTACAAGCAACCAGCAAAACATGATGATAAACAACACGAGCCACAGTGCATTGAACATGGGGGATTTTAGATATGCCTCACTACTGCATATCAAACCTCCCCAAAATATTGCATTGGCTGGGGTGGGCATACCAATGAAATTCTCATGCTGACGGGCATCAAGATTGAATTTGGCTAATCTTATTGCTGAAAATGCGGGAATCAAAAATGCACAGTAGGGTATGAAGGTGAAGAAAAAGTTATTGTACATAAATGAGGGATAACAGATTTCGGTAGCTAAAGTAAATACCATGGTAGCAGGGGCTACGCCGAATGTTACTACATCGGCTAAACTATCCATCTCAACTCCCATTGCGCCTGACACACCTAATTTCCTTGCGACCATTCCGTCAAAGAAATCAAATAATGCTCCGAGCAATATAAACAAAAAGGCAGTAGCAAAATGATGATAAAATCCTGCTCCTGCAGCAATACAACCACAAATAAGGTTGCAACACGTTATCATGTTTGGTATGTGCTTTCTCATTTCAATGTCGCTATTATTGTTTCATCTCCTGTCGTAGCTTGACCCATCTTTACCTTTATTTCTGTATCTAATGGTAAATATAAATCAACTCGTGAACCAAACTTAATGAAACCCATGTGATCATCTATGTAACAATTCATTCCTTCTTCTACGTATGTCATAATGCGTCTTGCCATAGCACCTGCCACTTGTCTTACCATAACTTCATGACCATGTGGGGTTTGAATCACTACCATAGAACGTTCATTCTCTGTACTTGCCTTTGGTAAATAGGCCTTCATGAAATTTCCATCCTGATGGGATACCTTTATTACTTTTCCATCACAGGGTACCCAATTGGCATGGACATTTGTCAAACTCATGAATATACTTACCATCATTCGCTTATCGTGAAAATAATCAGGTTCTTCAACTTCCTCAATCACTACAATATGACCATCTGCTGGAGCTACTATAGTTTCTGTTGTGGGACCCTGAAACATACGTATAGGACATCTGAAAAAATTCAACAAAATGGCATACACTATACCGAATACTCCGATAATAAACCACGAATACCATGTGAGACCAATTATGTGTACACACACATATAGTATTATCGCCATCACTACCGTAGCAAAGATAAGGGTTTCCTTTCCTTCACTATGTAAACGTATGTTGTTTCTCCTTTTATTATGTATTACAGGTCTGTTCGCCATTGTTGAATATGTATTTGGCGCAAATATAATAAAAACTTTTTGTATTCTATATACA
>JAGHSE010000092.1 GCA_018066015.1 Candidatus Colivivens equi | reverse complement strand
GCTATTTTGATGTTTTTGGCTTTTTCTTTGCATCTTGCTGTTCTTCATTCAGTCACGATGCCCGCATCGCTGGCTTTGCCAGCTACGTCCTTATTTTGGGCTGAAGGCTCTCATTTAGGACAACAATCTGCTAAAGAAAAATCTCAACCGACGACAAACCGAGAGCAATTGCAAGCTTGCTTGGCATTGCCGAGGTGCTAAGGAGGAAGACAAAAGTCAAAATCACCTAAAATGTAATTAATAGAACACCCCTAAAAAATGAGTGCCAAACTCTAAAATATATAGAACAAAACAAACTAGAACAATATGGAAACAACAAGACAAAATAAGATAGCAAGACTGATACAAAAAGATTTAAGCACCATATTCCAACAACAGACACGTCAGATGCGAGGTGTACTAGTGAGTGTTAGTGTTGTTAGGGTAAGTTCTGACTTAAGTGTGGCTAAGGCTTATCTTAGTATTTTCCCTTCTGATAAAGCAGACGAGTTGCTTCAAAATATCAATGAACATGCTTCTCAAATTCGCTTTGAATTAGGTAATCTTGAACGACATCAGTTAAGGATTATCCCTGAATTGAAATTTTTTATTGATGACTCTCTTGATTATTTGGATAATATAAATCGTTTGCTTGCACAGTAATTTTATTTATTATGGTGTCGTTTTTCATCGCTCGTAGGTATTTGCTTTCCAAGAAATCTCATCATGCCATTAATATCATTTCTGGCATTTCTATAGGAGGTGTGGCTATTGCTACTGCGGCACTGATTTGTATATTGTCGGTTTTCAATGGGTTTCAAGATATGGTGGCTAATTTGTTTACAGCGTTTGACCCTGAACTGAAGATTATACCTAAAGAGGGTAAGTTCATGGCTGCTGATGAACCAGAATTGGAACAATTGAAACAAAGCAATTTGATTGAGGTGTATTCTGAAACTCTTGAAGATAATGCATTGCTTATGATAAATGGCAGACAAAACATGGCTGTCATCAAGGGGGTGGACGATAATTTTATTAACTTAATAGAGTGGGACAAAATTAAGTATGGTGATGGTGAATTTCATCTGCATGCTGACATTCTTGATTATGGTATTTTAGGAGTCAATCTTTTAGCCTCGTTAGGTCTTGGTGCGGATTTTTCAATTCCTATTCAAGTGTTTGCTCCTCGTCAAGGTGAAATGATTGACCTTAACGACCCTAGTGAGAGTTTTAACCAAGAAGAATTGTATTCTAACAATTTGGCTTTTTGTGTTAAACAACAAAAATACGATTCTCACTATGCCATTACGCATATTAGTTTTACTAGACGTTTGTTTGAAAAACAAGGATATGTAAGTAGTGTAGAACTAAAGTTAAAACCAGGTGTTTCCATAAATAGCGCACGAAAACAGTTTGCCCAAATTCTAGGTGATAAGTATAATCTATTAAATAGGTATGAACAACAAGAAGATACATTCAAAATCATGCAGATAGAAAAACTGATATCATATGTATTCCTCACCTTCATACTGATGATAGCTTGTTTTAATATCATAGGTTCGCTGTCTATGCTGATAATAGATAAAAAACAAGATGTGATCACATTGCGTAATCTCGGAGCTAGTGACAAACAAATTGCAGGTGTTTTCATGCTTGAGGGTAGGTTGATTTCGTTGGTTGGTGCCTTGATCGGTATTATTATCGGACTATTTCTTTGTTGGATTCAGCAAGAATATGGAGTGATTCGATTCGGACAATCTGCTGGTAGTTATATTATTGATGCTTATCCTGTTAATGTTCATTTATTAGATGTTGTCATAGTATTTGCAACTGTTTTGATTGTTGGATTTGTTGCTGTATGGTATCCTGTTAGATATTTAAGTAAAAAATACACTACTCAATAATATAATGGTTATAATGAGATGAAACACTTATATCGTTTATTATTACTTTTAGTCACCACCTCTGTGTTTGTAGCATGTGGGCCACAAGCTCCTGAATTTAAAATCAAGGGTACTATTGAAAATATGAGAGGGGGCGATTTATATATCTATAATTTAAATGATGAAACAGCTTGTATTGATACCATTCATGTATCTGACGGCAAGTTTTCTTATCAGGGCATTGCTGATAGTATTGTTCCTTACATATTAGTTTATCCTAATGCAGTAGAACAAGTAATATTTGCTGAAGGTGGCAAGAAAATTATATACGAGGCATCACTTAATGATTTGAAACATTATGTAGTTAGCGGAACAGAAACAAATGAATTGATGAACGAATTTCGTAGTAAGACTAGCAATGAGAAGAGCAATACTAAGGTGCGAAATATCGCCGCACATTATATTCTGACATATCCTACCTCACATGTTGCCATATATCTGTTAGACCATTACTTTATGCAAGACGACAATGTTAATGTTGAACAAGTTAAGAAAATGATTAAGACTATCAAATTAGTGCAGCCTGACAATGTCGATATAAGGATTATGGAAAACAAACTATCCACAAAGGAACGGGGTAAAGTAGGTTCCCTCCTTCCTAATTACAAGATGGAGACATGCACTGGGGACTCTGTTCGCTTGAATGGTTTCAAAAACCGCCATACCCTTCTCGTCTTTTGGGCATCATGGATGCACGATGCCTATGATGTATTTGATGCAGTAAAGAGTTTCTACAATAAATATGGTAAGCAAAATGATGTGATAATAGTGTCAATATCACTTGATGGCGAAAAATATGAATGGTCAGATTTTGTTAGGGAAGACACTGTCACGATGACTCATTGTTACGATGGTCTTACATGGGAGTCACCTGTAGTAAAAGAGCTGGGAGTAATGGAAATACCATATTACATATTAGCAGATAAAAAACACAAGGTCACTATCAGAGACAATGACCTTGATGCGCTTCAGGATGGGCTTGAACCAACGACCCCATGATTAACAGTCATGTGCTCTAACCAACTGAGCTACTGAAGCAATTTGCATTTGCGACTGCAAAGGTAATAAAAAATTCACAATTCACAAATTTTTTTATGAACGAATTTTACATAACTGTAATTACAGCCACATATAATGCCGAAGCTACGCTTTTGCGTACATTGACAAGTGTTGAGAACCAAACTTATGTTCATCATATCCAACATATAATCGTTGATGGAGCTTCATCTGACGCCACACTCACTATGGCTAAGGCCTACAAAGCACGTAATACTAGCCACGATATTCTAATTCAAAGTGAACCTGATAAAGGACTTTACGATGCACTCAACAAGGGCTTACGACTAGCAAAGGGTACATTTGTGTGTTTCCTTAATGCTGGTGATACATTCCATGACCAACATACTATAGAGAATATTTTTGCTAACCAAGATTTTAGTAACGTCGGAATTATTTATGGAGATACAGATATTGTAGATAATGAAGGTCACTTCCTTCACAAGCGCAGACTGTCACCACCCAAAAATCTCACGTGGAAATCCTTTCGCCAGGGAATGCTCGTCTGCCATCAGTCCTTCATACCACGATTAGATCTCTGCAAAGATTACGATATGCACTACCGTTTTTCTGCAGATTTTGATTGGTGTATCCAGGTAATGAAAGAATGTGAAACACAGTCCCTGACAAAGTATTTTGCCACAAACACCATCACAAACTATCTAAATATTGGGATGACAACTCAAAACCATACTGCATCATTAAAAGAGCGTTTCTTCATTATGGTCAAGCACTATGGACTCATTTCTACTATAATCTACCACATCTGGTTTGTGATAAGACAAATAGTTCAACGTCACTGAAGCACTGAGGCAGTTGTTAGTCCCCTAAAAGTTGACGTTGTTGTTTCCACCTTAAAACTAACCTAATGTGCCTTGAACCTTAGATAACTATGATAGGTAAAGTCTCTTAATTTCCAAAATAATTCTAGGTGGATTCTATAAATTCATTTCTTGCGATTTTGACTTTTTTCTTCCTCCTTCGCACCTCGGCAATGCCAAGCAAGCTTGCAATTGCTCTCGGTTTGTCGTCGGTTGAGGTTTGTTCCGAGCAGATTGCTGTGCGGAGGGAGAGCCTTCAGCCCAAAATAAGGACGTAGCTGGCAAAGCCAGCAATGCGGGCATTGTAACCGAGTGACAAACAGCAAGATGCCGAAAGAAATCCAAAAGTGGCGAAAAGTTTATTCTAACCAATTGTTATGCTGCTTTATTGTAACGGTGAATTTTTAGAACCCACCTAAACACATATCTGTCCAACATCATCTCTCATGCATGGGATAACTATGTGCAGACAATACAAAAAAATCAACTCAAATAACTAAAAATCCCAAAAAAGACAGACGAGGGCAACCCCTAAAGGCATGTCCTCGCCAATTAATATCAAATTTATTGCTGTCCGGTAAAACTTTTTTTAGTTGATAAAATTAGGGCTGGTACTCACATGAAGTATCAGCCCTTTTGGTTATCTTTGCTTTCACCACAAAAACATAGTAACCATGAGCAAAGATAGCAAT
>JAGHSE010000399.1 GCA_018066015.1 Candidatus Colivivens equi | reverse complement strand
ATCTTTTTCTTCTTCTTTTGTATTATTACGCTATCTTTTTCCTCATCCTATACCTCTTTCTGAGCAAAAATAAAACTTTTTTTGAATTTTTCTTCAAAAATATTTGGCAGTATCAAGAATTATAACTACCTTTGCACTCGCAATTCGGAAATGAGTTGTTCACTGCTTCAGTAGCTCAGTTGGTTAGAGCACCTGACTGTTAATCAGGGGGTCGTTGGTTCAAGCCCATCCTGGAGCGCACTCGAAAAGAGTTAAAAATCAAGAGGTTAGAAGTTGTTAACAACTTCTAACCTCTTTCTTTTTGTCTTCTTGTGCACGGAAAATGCACGGCAACCCATTTTGACTGCCCTCAAAATCATTGCACACTTGCAATAACAATCAATAAAAATCATATGCAATAATGTTCATATGGAGTTATGATCGTAGATGAATTAGGTTTGTATAAGTTGGAATATAATGACCAATAACAATCAAATAATGACCAATTTCGTTTTACGTCAAGTAAATCTATGAGTTTAAGTTTAAAAAAGAGAATGATTATTAATCACTGAAATCATTTTTTTTATAACTTTGCAGTATGAAAAAGTTTGTTTACACCTTTATTTTTATATGTACATTAGGACTTGGAGCTTGCCATAATGGGGCAAGAAAGTCAGTAGCAAAAATAAATGATGCCGATACAACTACACTGAAACTTTGTCTCGATTCTGCAACTGTACTGTTTCAAAATGGTGATTACGAGCAAAGTCTTGACATGGCGAAGCAGGCATTAGAGATAGGCAGAGTGCTGAAAGATACAGTGAATATTGCTGATGCCTTGTCGTATGTACTGAGCGACTATCAGCAGTTGGGTGTCCTGGATAGTGCCATCACAACTGCTCGTGAACTGATAGAACTGGATAAGATCGATGGTGATGCAGAACTTCTTTCCAATGATTACAATAACTTGGCATACATCTATATGGGTAATAAGCAATATGACCTTGCCCGAGAATTTATAGAAAAAGCCATTGGGTTGGAAATGCAAGTTGAAGGAAGTCCGCGAATAGCCACACGCTACGGCATGGCATCAGAGATATACCTCAATCTCTCCAATGATTCTACATGCAAGAATAGTGATGCTTTGCGGGAGAGAGCTTTGAATTTCATCAATAAAGCATTCGCTCTTGAAGCTTCTCGTAACGATACTTTGCGCATGGGACGTCGTCTTTCACAGAAGGCAGACATTCTCACAGCTATGCACCAATATGCGGAAGCTGAGCAGAATTATATGAAATCTCTTGCATATCATGAGCCTATCAATGAGCGTCACTCGTTGGGAATAACCTACAGACAGCTGGGAATACTCTACCTTCTGTTGCAGAAACCTCAGCAGGCAATACCATATCTGGAGAAATCCGTTGAGATAACGCGTAGTGAAAATGAGTTGGCATCGCTGATGAAAGTGTATCAGAAACTCCACGAGGCATATAAAACGGTGGATGAGAAGAAGGCGTACGAATATCTTACGCTCTACACTCAGGCAAAAGATTCAATCTATACTCTTGAGTCAGCCCGCTCACTTTCAGAGTTCCATGCTCGCTATGACACTGACAAAGAGAAAGAAAATGCCGAAGCAAAGCGAACTCAACTCATCATTACGTGGATAGTTGGAACTGTTGCACTTCTCTTCTTCATATTACTTGTAGTATATCTCTATATAAAGTCACGCCGTCGTAAGCGTCATACAGCAGAGCTTCGCAAACAAGTGGTGTTCCTTAAACAGCAGATGCAGGAGCAAGAAGAGAAATTCCAGCAGATTATCAGAGAGAATGAAGCATCAGAAAAAGAACCTATAAATGCAGAAAATGCAGATTTCATCGAGAAATTAAACGCGGCAATATTCACTGTGATGGGAAGCAAAGAGGTTACTGCAGAAAATGTAGCATCAGAACTTTGCATAACCTCCCAGCAGTTGCGACGCAAGATAAAATCAATAAAGAACGTTACTTCTGTGGCATATATCAACTCTATACGTATAGATTATGCTCGTTTGTTGCTCAAAGAACGCTATGATCTAACTATAGAACAGGTAGGAATGCTGTGTGGTTATGATGAGGCAACGCATTTCACCCGATCATTTAAGAAAGAAACAGGTATGACACCATCCCTGTTTCGAGAAGAAAATATCAAGTGATATAAGCATACTGAGTGCTTCAGAGGTAAAGGGAAAGTTATAAACGACAATACATTGTAAGAAACTTTTTTAAACGCAAGGATATAAAATTCCTTGCGTTTTTTTTGCGTAAATATGTTCATATCAGCGATTTTGACGCATAATGATGAATATTGGTCATATAATGACTGTTATTGGTCATAATGCATAAAGATTTACTTTGTACCTTTGCAAACAGTATGAACAATCCCCGTAATAAGACAGATTTCCTCAATGGTGTGAATACAGCCATAGAGCAACTCATGGATGAAAATCGTTTGAGTGTTATTCAGCTTGCATGTCGCCTTAACATGCAACCACAACAGCTGCGCCGTATTATGAGGTCAATTACAGGTAAAAGTAGCGCAGAGTACATTGCTGAGCAGAGGGTAATGTATGCCAAACAGTTGCTCATCAAGTATGATTTGCTTACCATAGCGGAGATAAGTAATATGTGTGGATTCGATGAACCCACACATTTTACGCGTTTCTTCAAACGCCTTACAGGCATAACTCCTATCGAATTTAGAAAAAAATAGGAACCAAGCAGAAAATCTATTAATTCATCATTTAACAATAATCCTCAAAGTTATGAAAAAGTTA
>JAGHSE010000252.1 GCA_018066015.1 Candidatus Colivivens equi | reverse complement strand
TCAGTGTATATATTCATAATATAAATATAGAAACATCAATACTCTGACAAATCTAGTTCTTCAATTCCATCCAAGGTCTTTAATTCAAAACCTGTAGAATTCCATGACTCAAGCACTACAACATGGTTTGATTTTGAACCATAATCTTTCACCGCACCGACGCCATATGATTCTGTAGTTCCGTCCCCCCAGTCAATTGTACCAAATGGAGCATCACCAATCAGAGAAGGGATTAGGAATGCTGGAGCATTGTGCTTAATAGTCAACAAGCCATATCCTTCAGGAACCTGCATTTCGTCATCTTCTTTGTTGAGAGAAATTGTCTCTGTCTGAGATGGAATAAATTCCAAGCCCAAACGAGTAAGAATCAAACGGAAGATATACTGAAAACCACTCTTCATTTCTACACTTGGGAAACGTGTAACATATTCTTTTCCGTCAATGACCGCATGTAGATATGCAGTATCAACTAATGTTACGAATGGTGCTACCCAAATATTAGGAATACCAGTATTCCAACCTTTTTCATTAATTTGCTTGTTAATATCAACAGAGATGCGACCTTTTTCTGTTCCAGTGAATTTTGCCTTGTCAACAGTTAGGGTTCCCTTGGAATATACAGGAGTTCCTTCTACAACCAACTTTGTCAAATTTCCTGCACCAGAATAACCTTGTTTGGAAATATTGAATGTAGCTAAGGATAAAGCATGTTTCATTGTTAATTTTGCTTTATTACTATTATATGAAACAGCAACTTTTGCACCTGAATACAACACATCTTCTTGTTTTGTGATGTCAACTGGAATTTTCCCCATATCTGTTACGCCTACTACAACTGGAGATGTAGCATATACGTATGCAGGTATTCCGCCTTCTTTAAGAGGGATTAACTGTGAGAAGTTCCATTTAGCGCCATCAAATGTAGCAGTCACATCTTTTTTAATTAATTCTCCATCTAAATGATTAGGGTCAGTAGTAGCAAAGACGCTGAGAGACTCATTTGCCTTGAAAGTCTTATGTACTTGTGCCTTTGTAAGAATATCGGTAATGATTTCAATATTATGACCTGTATCAATTGGGTCGTCGCCTCCATCGTCTGAATCTTTACAAGCGCCGAAGCAAGGAGCCGTAGTTACTAATAATGTACTATATAAATATTTCTTTATCATAATCAGTTCCTCCTTCGTTATTTGTTTACAATTACCATTGACTTTGAATCATCTGCACACTGAAGTTTTAATATATATTTTCCTTCGTTCAAAGAAGCAAAATCAATATCAGTTTCTGGAAGTGGTTCCAAGCTCTTCTTTTTCAATTCCTTGCCTGAGGCATCAGAAAGCGTCAGAGATACATTGTGCTTTGTTTTAATGTGGAGTATGCGAGTTTTTCGATCAAAAGACATTGATGTAGCATGTTCTACACTCTGCCAAGGGGTAACTTCAATAGTGTATCCTTGTGTAAGTTTTGCCTTTTCTTCTGGAGACTCAACAGTGATGTCCAAATCATATGTAGCCATTTCTGCGCTGTTGAGTACCTGAGTAGTCTTTAGGAGTCCACCTTCAATTTTAAAAGGAGTTGTTTCTAACTTAGGGCATAAAACACTAAATTTATATGTAGATTTTGGTGCTTCGCCATTTACAAGAACCTGTGATACCACAGAACCAGCAGGAAGGTTTTCCTCAATTGTTGTAGTAGGAATTTCAATGCTCTTGAGAGGTCTGTTTCCAGCTCCGATACCAACAACACAAGTATGATTATATTGAAAATTATATCCACTAACACTTAGGTGAGATAACTTAAAATTACCATTTCCGCTACCACTCCAACCCCAATTGACATGGAAATAACCTTCTCCATCATAGCCATCAAGGTTGAAGCAATGACCACCATTATTATCATTACCACAATAGACTATTGCCCTGTTAGCTGCAAGTTCATTTACAAGCATTTGCTCCCAATTACCGCTATATTGATCACGCCAATAGTATCGTATGCTCTTGCTGTCATATTTGAAATTATCAATAAGCGCATTAGCTATTCTTGTTGGCGCAACATTAGAAGGAACGCCTGAGCCGTCTTCACCATATTCCATTTTAACACTAACTCCTGCATGATAGAGGAATCGGGCAACTTCATCTTTATTGTTTGCACCACTCATGATGTCGCTCCAATTATATGCTCGTTCTTCATCATAATTTACACTCAAGGTGCCATAACCAACGGCACCATAAGTAACCTTACCTTGTGGTCTGTCTGGCCATTGTTGAACACTCATAGCCTGAGACATACCAACAGCCACACAACCAACAAGAGCTTGAGCATCACCGCTTTTTGGACAATACTTATTGTATGGTTTTGGTTGATCCCAATTAACCTTTATCAATGGTGCGATTTCTGCTGATTGCATTCCACGAGTAGGTTGTTTGGTAAAAGTATAACTTTTACTCCAACGATAGTCAGATGCATAGACTTGACGTGTTATAGCTTGTACTTCAAGCGAATATTCAGTCATCATACCACGCATATTTTCTGGCATATCTTCTTTTACAAGAGAACCAGTTACATTGTATCCTATGATTGGAGTGACAACATCATCTCCTGAGACGATTACCCACCCTGATGGAGCAAAATTCACGATGTAGAACGAATTTGTATAGTCCCACGACTTAATGGATTTTACTGTCAAATCCTTTCCTGTACGCCATTCCAGATATTGCTCAGCCTTTGCAGCTGCGTCCTTAGGTAGGACATTCTTTGCATTAGCCATTACGGTCAATATCAAAAGGCATATAAA
>JAGHSE010000301.1 GCA_018066015.1 Candidatus Colivivens equi | reverse complement strand
TCTGGAAGAAGGATATAAGTTTGGCAGTTACGGTGATGCTCTTTTGATTATTTAAGGGGTGTTCTATAAATTCACCGAATAATAAATAATTAACGAACTAAGGGCGTTATTGCTATTCTGATGTTTTTGGCTTTGTTCAGGTACCCAGGGTGTCTCTCAGCTTGCCCTGGGCTATGAACAGATTAGCCTTTCAGTCTGCATCGGGCGATGGCTCCGCACAACAAACTGCTTAAGAAAAAAGTCAAAATCACCTAAAATGTAATTAATATAACACCCCTTAATGGCAACTGTATATTTAGGACTTGGCAGTAATTTAGGGAATAAACATAAGAATCTAAATGTTGCCATAGAAGAAATAAACAAGAGGATTGGCTCAGTGGTGAGCCAATCCGATTTTGTTGTGACTGAACCGTGGGGGTTTGAGAGTGAAAACTCGTTTCTAAATGCTGTAATATGCATCATTACAAATATACCACCTATTTCTTTGCTTCAAATTACTCAACAAATAGAGCGCGACTTAGGTCGCACAAACAAGACAAGTTCTCATTACGAAGATAGAATTATTGATATTGACATATTGTTGTATGATGATTTACGAATGTCTTCTCCACAACTGACTATTCCTCATCCACTAATGATGCAGAGAGATTTTGTGATGAGACCTTTAATGCAAATTATGGAACAGGATCATATCCGCTTCCTCCCCAAGGATGACAACGAAGGATGCGACGTACAGTTAGATATAAACCATAAAACGGACCATGTTTACGAATAGCCTCTACGGCATATTGTGAACAGGTTGGGGTAAATCTGCACGAAGGTGGTGTAAGTGGTGATATACACTTACGATAAAAATAAATTGGAATAAGCAATATCCAAGACAACACCTTATTTAGATATTTCATTTGAAATCTTCTTTAATAATTTAATCATACTCTTGTTTATGGTTTCACTGGAGCATGGTTGGTCGGTAATACATACAAATGCCATTGCTAACATCTCGTCACCGTATTTTGATGTAGAAGTGAGCAAATCCTTATTCATACGATATGCTTCGCGTATTTGACGCTTTATTCGATTACGATCTACTGCATGATGGAATTTCTTTTTGGGAACACTTACTAATATAGCATTGTCTGCCATTCCTACATGTTTCGGCAATAATGAATAAACCACACGAATAGGAAATGCCACACATGAGGCACTTTGTCTTTCAAACAAGTCATTCACTATAAGTTTGCTACATATCCTTTCTGACTTGTCAAGTGTATGTATGAAATTATTTGACAACTTTCTTTTCTGTTTTTGCTTTAGGTGACGTTGTCTTGTGTACTGGCTGTTTAGGTGACGACTTTGGGTTTTGTTTTGTTTCTAATTTTGGTTTAGATTTCGTTCCAACCTTTGTCTTAGACGTTGTCTTTTTAGTTGCCGTTGCCGTTTTTTTAGTCGTCGTTTTAGTTTTTGTTTTATTCTCAAGCCCTATTGGGTGTTTCTTAATATAATCCTCAATAATGGCAGGAACAGAACGGAGTTCGGCGGTTGGAACCATATCTACTCTTAAGCCTGCATTCTTGGCGGCCTCTATGGTCTTTTGGCCAAGACATGCAATAGCTATGTCTTTTTGCTTGAATTTTGGAAAATTCTTCATCAAGGAATTGATTCCTTCAGGACTGAAGAATACGAGCATATTGTAGTCAAAAGGCTCGTCCTTTTCAAAATCATTGCTTACGGTGTAGTACATCGTGGCTTCGGTATGATAAAGACCAGCTGCATCAAGCATGTTTTTCATGTCATTATTATGTGCAGATGATTGTGGTGCCAAATATCGCTCACTCTTGTGTTTTATCATAATTGGCACTAGATCTTCTATCTTACCTGATGTGGAGAAAAACACCTTGCGCTTTCTGTATTGTACGTATTTTTGTATGTATAAGGCTATTTGTTCAGACTTGCAGAAATACTTCATCGTATCTGGAACAGATACTCTGAGTTCTTTACAAAGATTGAAAAAATGATCAATAGCATGGCGTGAAGTAAAAATCACAGCTGTATAATCCAAGATTGTTACTTTCTGTTTTTTGAAATCTTTGGCTGTCATTGGTTCAACCTTTATAAATGGTCGAAACACAATTTCTACTCCATATTTCTTAGCTACATCATAATATGGAGATTTTTCAGTTTGTGGCTTAGGTTGCGAAACAAGAATCTTTGTAATCATATTGCTCTGCTTTAGCCGTCTGTTTTAAGCTTTTGGCGTTTTGTTTCTGTTATTTTCAATCAACTATCTGCCAGCCAATTAATACTGGTAAAATTTCAAGTGTGCAAAAATACAAAAAAAGTAGCAAAAAACCATAATTTTTGCATTTAAAAATAATGTATAACTTACAAAATAGCAGAATCTTGTATATAATTAGAATGCTGACTGCACAAATTAGAGTTAATTGATCAGAAAGTTGTAAATAAATTTTTGCTAATGCCAAAGGGAAAAAAGCAAATGCAGTACATGCCAGAATGAACAAATAAGCAGTGTCCCATTTAGCTTTTGCATCCCACTCAAAAAAAGCCCAGTTTATGACATTATATGCTATAAGTTTAGCTAGAATATATAGCAGTATCAGTCCTGTAACTGAAAATAATACACCCAAAGAAGATTTGTCTGCATGAAGTGGCGTCAGACAAAAATAAAGTAGTCCTACAGAGGCAGACATGATACAAATAAGCAATACGTTGTTACGTATAACTTCTCCAGCACTAGCAACTTGTTCGCCCCCTGATGCTTTTCTGTTTGTAAAGAATATGGTCCAATTATGTATCAATGCCGTTCTACCTCGGCTGATAGCTAAGGCAAATAGGGCAAAGAGGATAATGGATATAAGAATTATTCCGTCATCACCTGTTACTGAATATGCACGGAGCTCTTCCGTCATAATCCAAATTCTTTTTTAATTAAATCTACTGCATCAAGTTTTTCCCAAGTAAATAGTTCTACTGTAAAATCCTTTTCTCCTCCTGATGTGTATGGGCTGGAGAAATGCTTGGTTACAATTTGAGGCTTTCTGCCCATATGACCATATACTGCTGTTTCAGAATAAATAGGATTACGCAACTTCAGGTTTTCTTCAATAGCCCCTGGTCTTAAATCAAATATTTTACCAATGCGTGATGCAATTTCTGTATCGCTCATCCTTACATGAGAATGTCCGAAAGTATTGACAAAGATACTTACAGGATTGGCTACACCGATAGCATAACTTATTTGGATGAGCATTTCGTCTGCAACACCTGCTGCTACCATATTCTTTGCTATATGCCGTGCTGCATAGCAGGCAGAACGGTCAACCTTACTAGGGTCTTTGCCTGAAAATGCACCGCCACCATGTGCTGCCCTACCACCATATGTATCTACTATGATTTTTCGTCCTGTCAGTCCTGTATCACCATGAGGGCCACCAATAACAAATTTCCCAGTTGGGTTGACTAAGAATTTTATATTGTTGTAGAATAAGCGTTTTGTCTTTGAGTCATGTATTCCTGATATTACTCTTGGAATAAGTATTCCCACTACATCTTCCTTGATTTTTATTAACATCTCTGCATCGGCTTGACTTTGCGTCTTTCCACTACCAGGGTGTACAAAATCATCATGTTGTGTAGAAATTACTATTGTGTCTATTCTATTTGCCTTTCCGTTGTCGTCATATTCTATCGTAACTTGGCATTTAGCATCGGGTCTGAGATATGTCATTTCCTTGTTCTCATGACGAATTTCTGCTAAGACTTTCAGTATATAATGACTTAATGCCAAGGATAATGGCATGTAATCTTCTGTCTCATTAGTAGCATACCCAAACATAATGCCTTGGTCGCCTGCTCCTTGTGAGAGTTTGTCTTGGTTCTCTACTCCTCTGTTAATATCGGGACTTTGTTCGTGAATTGTTGATATCACACCACAACTCTCGGCATCAAACTGATATTCTGATTTGGTGTAACCAATTCGTTTGATTGTTTCCCGGGCAGTTTTCTGTAAATCTACATAAGCTTGAGACTTAACCTCGCCTGAGACTACTACCAACCCTGTTGTTACTAATGTTTCTACTGCTACTTTTGATTCTTTGTCAAAAGCCAGAAAATTATCTAATATAGCATCTGATATCTGGTCTGCCACTTTATCAGGATGTCCTTCACTGACTGATTCTGAAGTAAATAAATATGACATAGATTATTTCTAATACGACTTGTTTTGAAT
>JAGHSE010000120.1 GCA_018066015.1 Candidatus Colivivens equi | reverse complement strand
GTTTAAAAATCCATATAATATGTTTACTTCAGAAGATAAAAAAATATTTGCATTAAAAGGCATCAGTGAAGACACCATTAATCATCAACTTAGTCAGTTTCATAGTGGTTTCCCATTTCTACGTCTCAAAGCAGCAGCATCCACAACAAATGGTGGAATTAAATCACTTTCAGTAGAGCAGAGCCAGAATTGTATAGATGTATGGCAAGAGTATTTAAAAGATAATCATACCATTCTCAAATTCGTACCTGCCTCAGGAGCAGCAAGTCGTATGTTTAAGAACTTGTTTGAATTTCTTACTGGCGATTCTGAAGTGCCAAATAATGATTTTATTAAAACTTTCTTTGACAAAATTGAGCATTATGCTTTTTTCGATGCTCTTAATGATGCTTGTATAGTAAATAATGGATTAGATATAGATGCTCTTATTAAAGAAGGTAAATACAAAGCTATTATTGAAAATTTACTTGGTGAACAAGGTCTATCATATGGAAACTTACCTAAAGGACTCCTTTTCTTTCATTCTTACGATGATTGTGTTCGTACTCCACTTGAAGAGCATTTAGTAGAAGGAGCTCTCTATGCTACGGATAATGAGGGTAATGTTAAAATTCATTTTACGGTAAGTGCTGAGCATAAGCCTCTATTTGAAGATTTAGTAGTAGCTAAACTTAAATCATACGAAGAAGAATTTGGAGTACATTATACAATTACTTTTTCAGAACAGAAAAGTAATACAGACACAATAGCGGCTACAACCGACAATCAACCATTCCGTAATGAAGATGGTTCTATTCTTTTTCGTCCTGGAGGTCATGGCGCTTTAATTGAAAATCTCAATGATATAGATGCTGACGTTATATTCATAAAGAATATAGATAATGTGGTGCCTGATAAATTTAAGTCATCAGTTATTAAGAATAAAAAAATGCTTGCAGGATATCTTGTATCTATTCAGCAGCAAATCTTTGATTACATTCGTCAACTTCGCTCAAATAATTGTTCTGTCGAAAAATTAGACGAAATTAAACATTTCTTGAGTGACACCCTTTGCTGTACTAGTTCAAAAGCTGATACCCTCACTGAAACAGCATTGATTGATTACCTTCTTCAGAAACTTAATCGTCCAATACGTGTATGTGGTATGGTGAAAAATGTTGGCGAACCTGGTGGGGGTCCGTTCTTTGCATACAATTCTGATGGTTCAATTTCTCTCCAAATATTGGAAAGTTCTCAGATAGATACCACTAACAAGCAATATCAAGAGATGTTCCTCCAAGGTACTCATTTTAATCCAGTTGATTTGGTTTGCGCAATCAAAGATGTTGATGGCAACCCATTCAATCTTATTGAATACGTTGATCCTCAGACAGGGTTCATTTCACATAAGAGTAAAAATGGTAGGGAACTTAAAGCCCTTGAACTTCCTGGTCTTTGGAATGGGGCAATGAGTGATTGGAACACCCTATTCGTTGAAGTGCCACTTGATACATTTAATCCAGTTAAAACTGTCAATGACCTTATACGTCCTCAACATCAATAAAATGTGAGTTAAGGGGTGTTCTATTAATTCCCCGCAAAAATAAATAATTAACGAACATGGGTGTTATTGCTATTTTGATGCTTTTGGCTTTTTCTTTGCATCTTGCTGTCCTTCTTTCAGTCACGATGCCCGCATCGCTGGCTTTGCCAGCTACGTCCTTATTTTGGGCTGAAGGCTCTCCCTCCGCACAGCAACCTGCTAAAGAAAAAAGTCAACCGACGACAAACCGAGAGCAATTGCAAGCTTGCTTGGCATTGCCGAGGTGCGAAGGAGGAAGACAAAGTCATAATCACCTAAAATGTAATTAATAGAACACCCCTTAAGATTACCCCTAAATGAAACGACTTGTATATATAATATGTTTGCTTTGTATAGGTTTCACTGTCAATGCTCAGGATGCCAAACAGTCAATAACTAATCCTGTTAAGAAGGGTGTCATTGGTGTATTACAGAATGTAACTAAGTTCGGTAGTTTGTACCCTCAAGAGAAGGTGTATCTGCATTTTGATAACACGGGCTATTTTATGGGAGAGACAATCTGGTACAAAGCTTACCTTACTTCGGTAGGGAGTAAATTGAAATTACAAAACACAAATTTATCCCAAGTTCTTTATGTGGAATTAGTTAGTCCTGGTGGTGATATTTTGGAGACTCAGAAACTCCATATTGATGATAACGGGGGGGCCTGGGGGCAATTTAAGTTAGACAGTATTCTTGGAACTGGGTTTTATGAGATTCGTGCTTACACACGTTATATGCTGAATTGGGGTTCTGGTGCAATGTTTTCTCGTGCCTTTCCTATCTTTGAAAAACCAGTAAAGTATGGAGACTACTCGCATCCGACTATTACAACCACTCTTTACAAAGACCGAAATCCAAATACCCGAGACACTGATTCATTATATCTTACTGCAGCAAAAGATGGGATTTACACCAACGATAAAGCTAGTACCATCAATGCGCGGTTTTATCCAGAAGGGGGGGACCTTGTTGTTGGTTTAAAGAGTCGAGTTGCTTTTGTGGTGGTGGATGATAATGGTTCTGGTTATTGTGGTAAAGGGACGATTATTGATTCATCAGGTACGATAATACACTCAGCAGAGACTGATTCCTCAGGCAGGGGTGTGGTGGAAATCATACCAACAGGTGAAAAATTATTTCTCTCTATGACGAATCCTAAGGGTAAAGTGCAGAGGTTTGAATTGCCAAAAGTAAAGTCAGAGGGATGCTCACTTCATCTTGACGTTATAAACGATGAGATTACTGCTACCATTGCTTCATCTTTGGGTAATTATCGTGGAGATATTGGGTATGCTGTGATTCATAATGGATCTATTGTGGCATGTGACACAATGGCTGTCAGTCCGCTTATCGAACTCTCTTTGTTTCGCGAAACTATGCCAGAAGGGGTCAACCAAATAACTCTCTTTGACGATGAAGGACGAATCCTTGCAGAACGACTCTTCTTCATTTGTCCTAAGGCGAATAAGGCAGATAGTATTTTTATTACGACTAAGGTTAAAGGACTCGGACCTTGTTCGGTGGTGGAGATTGAAGCTCATGCACGTCCAAATTCCACTTTCTCTTTTTCAGCACTTGATTATGGTTCTATGACAGGTGGCCACGAAGGTAATGCTAAGACATGGATGTTGCTTTCGAGTGATGTGAAAGGTTATATTGCAGATGTGGATTATTATTTTGAGGCTGATGATGAGGAACATCGGCGTGCTGCTGACTTGCTTATGATGGTGCAGGGGTGGCGTCGCTACGACTGGGAACTGATGAGCGGGAGAAAGTGGTTTGATAATCCTCAGCCTATAGAGGATCAGCTGTTTTTATATGGACAGTTGCGCGAATATAGAAAGAAAAATCCAATTGGGAATGTTGAGGTTGAAACTTATCTTTACAATAAACAAGGTCAGAACTTGCAAGGTACAACTATTACCGATTCGCTAGGAAAATATATTCTCAATTTGCCTGATATAAGTGGGGACTGGTCGTTGCAAATCTTTACAAAGTTGAATGACAAACGCAAAACTTACTATGTTGGTATTGACCGGCAGTTTGCACCTGTACCTCGATTTATTACACCTGACGAAACTCGTCTGATTCCAAAAGGAATGGCAACGTTGTTTAATAATAAGGATATTACCAAACAAAAGGAAATAGAGAGAACTCTTGAATATGCTGAGAAGGTACGTGTTATTCCAGAAGTCACTATCAAGGCAAATAAATATTGGACTAGTTCTGATAATATAAGTTGGTATAGCCAACGTACAGGTCGTCATTGGGCTAACATCTATTATAACATAGCCAACGAACTTGATAAGATACTCGATCAGGGTGAAGCCGAACCGACTATCTTCGAATTTCTAGCAAAGCGAAATCCTCTGTTTGGAAATCCAGACCCTTCGACACTGCCTCACATTACAGGACTTGATTTCGTCAGGGTAGAGGCAAACCGACTTGAACAATGCGAGGAATGGGATGGCGGAATGGCCTACGGAGGCAGGAAAATACGTTGGATAATCGACAACGGGCTCGGAGAGGCAACCAGCGACCAGTCGCATTTCAATTATATGGACTCAGTCACTGTGATGCGTCAGTACAAAGAAGGAAAAGGGGCATTTAAAGGAATAGTGAATTTCCCTCTTTATATGAGTGATATTAAGGCAATATATATTGTTCCTTGGAGTCCGAGAGAGGAAGAAAGTTCTGTGCGGATATATATATACCGTCAACAGGTATTCACTACTGAGAGTCAAAAGGGACTTCGTCGTACGCATTTTCAAGGTTACAACGTGGCTGAGGCTTTCTCTCAGGAAGACTTAAGTGTTCTTCCTCCTCTTGAAAATCTCCGTCGCACACTCTTTTGGGACCCTAACGTGAAGACTGATGCAAACGGGAAAGCAAAGATAGAATTCTACAACAATATGTCTTGCCAACAAATATATATCTCCGCAGAAGGAATCACCCCTGAAGGGCATGTTATGGTGGGAATGGGTGAGTAACTGAGAGAAAAGTGACGTTGAAGTTAAAAAAAATTGTCGTTGTCGTTGCCGTTGTCGTTTTAATTTATTAACTTTGTACGACTAAAAAGAGATTGAAATAACAATGGATGAAATTTTGAATGCCGAAGTACAATATTCCGCAAGTAATATTCAAGTTCTAGAGGGGCTAGAAGCAGTCCGCAAGCGTCCTGCTATGTATATTGGTGACATTAGCGAAAAGGGTATGCACCATCTTGTTTATGAGGTCGTGGATAATTCAATTGATGAAGCTCTCGCAGGGTATTGCACACATATAGAGGTTACAATTAACGAAGATAATTCCATAACTGTGCAAGATAATGGACGTGGTATTCCTGTTGATATGCACGAGAAAGAGCATCGTAGCGCCCTGGAAGTGGTAATGACGGTACTTCATGCTGGAGGTAAATTTGATAAAAACTCATATAAGGTTTCTGGCGGACTACATGGAGTCGGCGTGAGTTGTGTGAATGCTTTGTCTTCAAAGATGATTTCACAGGTTTTCCGTGATGGTAAGATTTATCAACAAGAATATGCTAAAGGAAAACCTCTTCATGATGTGAAGGTGGTAGGTGTCACTGATATTCACGGAACACGTCAGCAATTCTGGCCTGATTATTCAATTTTCACTGTAAGAGAATATAAATATGACATTCTTGCTAATCGTATGCGTGAACTTGCATATCTAAATGCTGGGGTGAAGATTACTCTTATAGATATGCGTATTGACAAGAATGCTGAAGCTGGAATTGAGGGTATTCGTCAAGATGTTTTCTATTCTGAAGGTGGTCTTAGGGATTTTGTTCAGTATATTGATTCTACAAGAACACATCTCTTCAATGATGTAATCTATATCAATACTGAAAAAAATGATATGCCTATTGAGGCTGCAATCATGTATAACACTTCATACAGTGAGAATCTCCACTCTTATGTAAATAATATCAACACAATTGAGGGTGGTACACATCTTGCAGGTTTCCGTAGTGCGCTTACTCGTGTACTGAAAAAGTATGCAGATGAAAGTAAGGTGGTAGAAAAACTAGAGAAGCAGCATGTAGAGATTAGTGGTGAAGATTTTCGCGAAGGTTTGACTGCAGTTATTTCTGTAAAGGTTCTTGAACCTCAGTTTGAAGGACAGACAAAAACAAAACTTGGAAATAGTGAAGTTGCTGGTGCTGTGAATCAAGCCGTGGGTGAGGCTTTGACTTACTATTTAGAAGAGCATCCTAAGGAGGCGAAGATGATAGTTGACAAGGTGGCTCTTGCTGCTACTGCTCGTGTTGCTGCTCGTAAGGCTCGTGAGAGTGTTCAGAGAAAGAATCCAATGTCGGGTGGTGGACTTCCTGGAAAATTGGCTGACTGTTCTGATAAAGATCCTGCAAACTGCGAGATGTTCATAGTCGAGGGTGATAGTGCAGGTGGCTCTGCAAAACAAGGTCGTGACCGTCACTATCAAGCTATCCTTCCTATTCGTGGTAAGATATTTAATGTAGAAAGAGTTCAGTGGCATCAGGCTTTTGAACACGAAGAGGTGAATAATATCATTCAAGCTCTCGGAGTTAAGTTTGGAATGAATGCAGAAGATACAAAGGAGGCTAATTATGATAAATTGCGTTATTATAAGACAATTATCATGACCGATGCTGATGTCGATGGTTCCCATATTGACACGCTGTTGCTTACACTTTTCTTCCGTTATATGCCTCAACTTATTCGTGACGGACGTTTGTATATCGCAACTCCACCTCTTTATAAGTGTACAAAGGGTAAGGTTAGTGAATATTGTTATGACGAACAAGCTCGTTTGCGTTTCATTGACACTTATGGTGACGGAACTGAGGGTAGTGTAAAGACTCAGCGTTATAAGGGTCTTGGTGAAATGAATCCTGAACAACTGTGGGAGACAACCATGAATCCTGAAACTCGTTTGCTTAAGCAGGTTACAATTGAGGATGCAGCAGAAGCTGACTATACGTTCTCAATGTTGATGGGGGGTGATGTTCCTCCACGTCGCGAGTTTATTGAGCGTAATGCTACTTATGCGAATGTTGATGCTTAACAGCAAAGCAGAATGATTGAATAGAGAATAATAATTAAATAGTATATTATATACGACATTTCATTCAATTCTTACATATATTCTCGTGCCGACCAAAAAGAAGTGATTCTAACCGAGTCGGCACATTTTTTTGTGCTAACTGATTAGAGTACAAAAATATTACGTCAAAAAAAATTTTTGGAGGGATGAAAGTGTTTGACTCTATTTTTTACTAGCATTAAACAGAGTTTCTTTTTCCTCAGCAGTTAATTTGTCATATCCGCTATGACGAATTTTATCCAGAATTCGATCTATTTCAGCACTATTGTTTTGTGTGTAACTTGAGGTATTTGTTGGTGAGGATGTTGTTGTAGAATAGTCATACCTATAATTGTATGGTTGAGATTTTTCTACCTTATTATATGTTACTTTCATTTTTCTGACGTTGTGAATGGTGCGAGTCTTGCTTTTCCAAAAAATAAATAATAATGCCCCAAATAACATACCTCCGAGATGTGCAAAATGAGCAACACCGTCGTTGGCTCCAAAACCTTCAAGTAATTCTATTGCAACGTATATGAGTACAAAATACTTTGCTTTGATAGGTATTGGTATAGGAAAAATAAAAATACGTTCTTCTGGGAAAGTCATTCCAAATGCTAGAAGAATACCATACACGGCTCCGCTGGCTCCAATGGTTGTAGCGTATGGTTCTATAAAACCGAATAGTTGTCCTGCTTCTTGTACTATTGCTGCACCAATTCCACACACGAAGTAATATATGAGAAAACGCTGGTTACCCCATGCTTTTTCAAGAAAGCGCCCAAACATCCATAATGCAAACATATTAAAGAAAATGTGCATAAAACCTGCATGCATGAACATATAGGTAATAGGTTGAAACCAATGAAAAAAAGGTGAGGCGAAGAAATGGAGTCCCATAAATCCACTGAGCCCTAACATTTGGTCTGCAAAATATGCCACTATGTTGATTACAAGTAATATGTTTACAATTGACTTCATTATGATGTGATTTACTATTTATGATACTACTAATATGTTGCTTATTAATTAAGGAGTGTTTTATTTTAGGCAGAGTTCTATGGGACAATGGTCTGAACCGAATATTTCGTTGTGTATGTTGGCAGACAGAATTTTATTGTTGATTCTGTTTGAACAGAGAAAATAGTCAATGCGCCATCCTGTATTATTTTCACGGGCATGGAAACGATAAGACCACCATGAATATTTGTCTTTTTCGTCTGGGTGGAGAAAACGGAAAGAATCTGTAAATCCAGAATCCAGAAGAAGGGTAAATTTCTCTCGTTCTTCATTTGTGAATCCTGGGTTATGATGATTTGAGGAGGGGTTTTTGATGTCAATTTCTTGATGGGCTACATTCATATCTCCACATACGACAATTGGTTTTTTTGCATCTAGTTTATTGAGATAACTACGGAAGACATCATCCCAAATCATTCGATAATCAAGACGACGAAGGCCATCTTGAGAGTTTGGGGTATAGACAGTTACAAGATAAAAGTCGGTCATCTCAAGTGTGATGACGCGTCCTTCGTTATCGTCTGTCATATCAGGAAGACCATATACAACATTGAGAGGTGTATGACGAGTGAATATAGCCGTGCCACTATATCCTTTCTTTTCTGCATAATTCCAAAAAGACTGATAGCCGATGAAGGATAAATCAAGTTGTCCTTCTTGCATTTTGGTTTCTTGAAGGCAAAAAAAGTCAGCATCAAACTGGGTAAAGGCTTCACAGAAGCCTTTACCACAACATGCTCTAATGCCGTTGACGTTCCATGATATGAATTTCATATATATGTTATTTTATGTATGAACCCCAGTCTGTCTTGTGCATATCACCTTCTCGTAGGAATGTGTCGTGCATAGCAAGTGCTGCAGAGAGCTTATGACAACTTTGTCCCTTGTCTGCAATCTTGAGATAATCCCAAAGTAGTTGTTTGTAGTCTGGATGAGCACAATTTTCAATGATGGCTTTTGCTCGTTCAGTAGGGCACTTGCCTCGTAGGTCTGCAACTCCCTGTTCTGTTACTATTACATTAACGTCGTGTTCTGTATGGTCAATATGTGAACAGAATGGGACAATTGAAGAAATCATACCGCCTTTTGCCACTGAAGGACAAGTGAAGATAGATAGGAAAGCATTGCGTTCAAAGTCTCCTGAACCGCCAATACCGTTCATCATCTTTGTACCACAAATCTGTGTAGAGTTAGCGTGTCCGTAAAGGTCAACTTCGATGGCTGTGTTGATAGCTATTAAACCAAGACGACGAATGACTTCTGCATTGTTTGATATTTCAGACTGACGAAGTACTAATCTGTCTTTGAAGAAATCAATATTGTCGTAGATGCTGAGAAGTTTGTCGTTTGTAACGGTAAGTGAACAAGTAGAAGCACACTTAACCTTTTCTTGGAACATCAAATCTACGATGGCATTCTGAAGTACTTCGGTGTAAATCTCCATTTGAGGCATTTCTGGATTACTTCCTAGAGCAAACAAAATTGCATTTGCAGTTGTACCTACTCCGCTTTGGAAAGGTAAGAATGATGGTGGAATGATACCACGCTTCTTTTCATTCATGAGGAAGTTGGCTACATTTTCTCCAATCTTGTCTGTGATGGGGTCTGCGTCCTTAAATGAACGGGCTTCATCTGGTAAATTACATTCTACTACACCAATGACTTTTTTAGGGTCTATCTGAAGGTATGGAGTACCAATACGGTCTGTAACATGTTCAATAGGAATAGGTTTGCGACAAGGTGGGTCTAATGGTTCATATACATCATGAATACCTTTAGAATTAGGGGAATGGAATGCATTGAGTTCAAGAATGATGCCCTTCTTAGCCAAACGTGCAATGGTTGGAGATATACCACCTGCTGCAGTAAGATATACCCTACCATCGTCTTCTATTGCACAGACTTCGATGATTGCATAATCTACATCGCCTAAGAATCCGTAACGTAGGTCTTGGGCCATCATGCCGAGATGTATATCATTATAAGCAATCTCACCGGCATTCACATGCTTGCGAAAATCTGGGTTAGTTGTATAAGGTGCACGATACTTGATGGCGTTTTCGTTTGAGAGTACACCATCTGCTGATTGGCCTGTACTTGCTCCTGTAAAAATACCTATCTGGAATGGACGACCTGCTTCATGCTCAGCATGAGCCTTCTTTGCTAATTCAGTTGTTACAGCTTTTGCTGTACCTGCTGGAGTAAAACCACTGAGACCGATATTGTCTCCGTTGTTAATCATTGCTGCAGCTTCTGCAGCCGTAATTCTTGTAAAAGACATAGTTTTATTTACGTTTTACGTTTAACTATTAACTATTGACTAT
>JAGHSE010000075.1 GCA_018066015.1 Candidatus Colivivens equi | reverse complement strand
GTTTTTTGGCATTTACTTGCTTAGTAGTTTCATGTGTTGAAGTTCCTCAGGAAAAGGCTACATACTATGAAACAGTAAAAATTAAAACTAGTGTTGAGGAAATGGTATATTCTTATACTGCTAAATTGAAAGGTAAGCAGGATGTGGATATCATGCCTAGAATTGATGGCTCTCTCACAAAGATAGCAGTTCACGAAGGGCAAAAAGTATTTGCTGGTCAGGTCTTGTTTGTGATTGATGAAAAGCCATATAAGATAGCATTGCAAACAGCACAAGCAAGTGTTCTTTCTGCAAAGGCTCAATTATCTACAGCTCAACTCAGTTTTGATAGTAACAAGAGTTTGTTTGATAAGGGTATAGTCAGTAAGTTTGTGTATGACACAGCCGAAAATAATCTACGTAATGCCAAAGCAGCGTTAGCATTAGCAGAGGCACAAGTAGCTCAAGCTAAGAATAATTTGTCGTACTGTTCTATCAAGAGTCCAGTATCGGGTGTGGTAGGCACAATTCAATATCGAGTAGGTGACCTTGTTGGTCCAAGTGTGGCTGGGCCTCTTACCATTGTAAGTGATATTAGTACAGTTGAGGCATATTGTTCTGTCACTGAGGCTGACTACATTGAATATGCTGCTCAGTTTGGTGATGAAGCTGTACTAAAGACACTTATTGGTTATCCGGTATCACTAAAACTTAAAAATGGTACTTTATATGCTCATACTGGAAAAATCGTAAGTTTTTCGGGTGTCGTTGATCCTGTTACAGGAACTATTCCTGTTAAGTCAGAATTCCCTAATCCTGAAGGTGCGCTACGCTCTGGTATTTCTGGTTCTATTCTGGTTTCTTATGAAGAACCTGATATGATTGTAATCCCTCAGACTGCAGTCAATCAAATGCAAGACAAGAGTTTGGTGTATGTACTTCAAAAAGATTCAACAATCAAGGCAACAATCATTTCAGTCAAGGATATGAATGATGGAAAACGCTTTGCTGTAACAAAGGGTTTGAAGGTTGGTGATGAAATAGTAGCAATAGGTGTAAATAACTTAGTTGATGGACAGAAAATCAGTGTAAAGGAGAAATAATATGGAGAAGGCCTATTTCTTTACCGCACGCAAAGTGATGGCAATTGCCATTGCTATTGTAACAATGATGGTGGGATATATATCGCTTACCACTCTACCTGTGGAGCAATATCCTGATATTGCACCACCTACTATCTATGTTGAGACATCTTATACTGGTGCCGATGCTGCTTCTGTAGTCAGTTCAGTAATCATGCCACTTGAAGAATCAATCAATGGTGTAGAGCATATGATGTATATGACCTCTCAAGCTTCTTCTACTGGTGATGTTTGTATTCAGATATTTTTTGAGCAAGGCACAGATGCAGATATGGCTACAGTAAATGTGCAGAATCGTGTATCTAAGGCCCTTGGACTTTTACCAGCTGAAGTGACCAAAGTAGGTGTGCAAGTATATAAGAGCCAGAATAGTATTCTTCAGATTGCTGCGCTCAAGAGTTCTGACGGTAGATTTGACGAAGACTTTATTGCTAACTATCTTGACATATATGTACTGCCTCGCATCCAACGAGTGAATGGAGTGGGTAAGGTTCAGAGTTTTGGTAATAAATATGCCCTTCGTATATGGATGAAACCTGACGTGTTGGCTCAGTATCAGTTAGAGCCTGATGATATCTTTGCTGCAATTGGCAGTCAGAATATTGTAGCTCCTGCTGGTGCTTTGGGTGAGCATTCAAGTAATACATACCAATATACTTTGGAATACAAAGGTCGTTTAAAGAGTATTGAAGAATTTGAAAATATAGTTATTCGAGCTACTAATGATGGTTCGTTGTTACGTCTTTCTGACGTGGCTGATATAGAATTGGGCGCACTCAACTATACATTTACATCTAGCGTTGACAAGATGCCTGGAGTGTCATTTATGGTAAATCAGGCAGCTGGTGCAAATGCCACCAAGGTCAATGAAGCTATTAACCAACTATATAAAGATATGGAGAATCAGTTGCCTCCTGGACTGGAATTCTGCACTATTCAGTGTTCAAACGATTTCCTTGAGGCTGCAATGGATAATGTTATTGAAACACTTGTCATTGCGATTATACTGGTAGTCTTGGTTGTGTATCTGTTCTTGCAGAGTCTGCGCGCTACTGTAATTCCTACTATTTCAATTATTGTTTCAATGATTGGAACATTTGCTATTGTCAAAATGGCTGGATTTTCACTGAATATCCTTACTCTCTTTGCTTTGGTATTGGCAATTGGTACTGTTGTGGATGATGCCATTGTAGTTGTTGAGGCTGTGATGGCAAAGTTTGAAAGTGGTGTGAAACATCCTGTTCAAGCTACCAATCAAGCTATGCATGATGTATTTATGGCTGTGATGTCTTGTACTTTTGTATTTATGGCTGTGTTCATTCCTGTGACATTTATGCCAGGCACATCAGGAACTTTCTTTACTCAGTTTGGTATTACTCTTGCTGCTGCAGTAGGATTGTCTGGGGTTAATGCGCTTACGTTATGTCCTGCTCTCTGTGCTGTTATGTTGCGTCCTGAGTCGGATAATGAATCTAAGAAAAATATTAATTATTATGTCAAGAGAGCATACAATGCTGCTTATGGTAGTATTTTTAATAAATATAGCAAGAGTGTTCAAAAATTCCTTGGCAGACCTCATTGGGCATGGATAAGTCTTGTCGCTGCATTATGTCTGATGTTTTGGATGATGAGTGCTACCCCAAGCGACTTGGTTCCTCAAGAAGACCAAGGTTTTGTATTGGTTAATATAACAACACCTCCAGGTTATACATTAAGTCAGACTGATGAAGTATTGAAGAAAGTTGAGGCTCAAATAGAAAAATACGAAGAAGTAGAACACATATCACGCATTGCTGGATATGGTATGCTTTCTGGTGTTGATGCTAGTGCAGGTACTATTTTTGCTCGTCTGAAAAATTGGAAAGAGCGTGATGGTATTGAACATTCTATTGATATGATAATGTATAAGATTTACCTTGATTGTAAGTCAATTACGGAAGCTCAGGTTGTTCCTTTCCAAATGCCTCAGATTCCTGGATATGGTACAGGCAACTCAATCGAACTGAATGTCCAGAATGCTGGAGGTGGTTCTATGGATGACTTTGCTGAAAATGTAAAGAAATTGGTTGTGGCTCTTCAGCAACGTCCTGAAATAGGTAGTGTGTTCAATAGTTACAATAATACTTATCCAAAATTTAAAGTTAATATTGATGCATCACTTTGTGCACGTTCTGGCATAAGTATTGAGAAGGTTTTGAATGTGCTGGGCTCTTATTGTGGCGGTGCGTATGTATCCAACTATAATCAGTATGACAAGATTTATCGTGTGATGGCATCTGTATCTCCTGAGTATCGACTTGACCCTTCTGCTCTAGATAATATGTTCATCAAGGTTAGTAATGGCAGTATGGCTCCACTTTCTCAGTTCGTCAGTCTTACTCCTACTGTTGGTTCTGCTGTTGAGAAGCGGTTCAACCTTTTCCCTTCTATTTCACTCAGTGTGGATCCTGCTTCTGGATGTTCCGCAAGTCAGGCAATGGATGCTATTAAGACTACATTTGCAGAGGTGATGCCTGCAAGTTGTTCGTATGAATATGGTGGTATGGCTCGTGAAACGGCAAAAAATGCGGGTAGTAACGATACTGTTTTCATATATATCATTTGTATAATCTGTATATATCTCATTATGGCATGTCTCTACAATTCATGGTATATTCCTTTGGCGGTGTTGTTCTCTATTCCATTTGGATTGATGGGGGCTTTCCTCGTTACTTATCCTTTGGCTGCACTCGGATTGGGATTTACTAACAATATCTACCTCCAGACTGGTGTCATAATGCTTATTGGCCTGCTTTCAAAGACGGCTATTCTTATCACTGAATATGCCGTTGATAAACACAAGGCAGGTATGAGTATATATGATGCTGCATTTGGCGCATGTAAAGATCGTTTACGTCCTATTTTAATGACGGTGGCTTGTATGGTGATTGGTATGATTCCACTGGTGATTCATGGTGGTGCAGGAGCTGCAGGTAATCGTTCTCTCGCTCTTGGGGTCATTGGCGGTATGGTCGTAGGTACAATTGCTCTAATTTTTGTAGTACCTGTATTCTATATGTTCTTCCAAAAGATTCAGGATAGACTTGACAAATAGTGTGTGTAAATAAATTGCTTATGAAACGATATATA
>JAGHSE010000388.1 GCA_018066015.1 Candidatus Colivivens equi | reverse complement strand
TCTCTGCCGCTTTACCTACCACCTGAATGAACTCAGGGTGGCTGATAGTAAGCGTATTGTCTGAAAATGTTGGTACGATACACTTGTGGAGTAGGTCATCGTATGACACCTCCATTGTGTTACTCTCAATAAAATTAGGATGCTGCTCAACCGCTGGCTGAACATTCTCCTCGCCAAATAATGGCTCATTGTTAAAATTGCTTTCCATTGTTATGTTGTTTTTGTTTTGTTTCTATAAATGGAAAGCCACCAGCAACAACTGAATGTATGCTGATGGCTTCTTGTTATATATTGTGACGGATCGTTGTCCGTCATAGAATTGCTGTTGTTAATCTTATTTTCTATTTATCTCTTTCATATATAAGGGTTTGAGGGGATTGGAGACGGAGGAAAATCATCTAAAAAGAATAGTTTTATCTTTTAAATTGTACAGGTATGCATTGATCAAAAAATAAAATGTAATTATATCCTATTTTTTTTATAAATTTGCGGATGATTAATTTTCAGAATGGATATGGCTAGTTCTGATCAAATATTAGCCCTCATCAAAAGTCATTTGTCTGGAGATGATGAGAGATTCCGTCTTATTGCTGAGCAAATTGCTGCTACAGAATCAAAGGCGGGACACAAAACTGTATCCTCTTCTATTAAACATGAATTGAGTTCTAAACCTGGAATAGTTGCCAAATTACGTAGGGTTAATCCCATTAATGCCGAATTAGCAGAAATGGTACTTGAAGTTGATAAATCTTATGTCATTCAAGATTTAATCTCTCCTGAATCTGTTTTGGAAAAAGTCAAAAGAATTGTTAGGGAATTTCATCATAAAGAAAAGCTAGCGGAGTTCCGTCTTCAGAACAGAAGAAAAATACTTTTAGCTGGGCCCTCAGGGACTGGTAAAACAATGACTGCATCTGTTATTGCAAATGAAATTAGAATGCCTTTGTATATAGTTCTTATGGAAAAAGTCATTACTAAATTCATGGGTGAAACAAGTTTGAAATTAAGTAAAATATTTGATCTAATAGCACAATCTCCTGGAGTGTATTTATTTGATGAGTTTGATGCTATTGGAACTCAACGAGGATTGGAAAATGAGGTTGGGGAACAAAGACGAATTTTAAACTCGTTTCTTCAATTTATGGAACGTGATGAATCTGATAGTATTATAATATCTGCGACTAATAGTGTTGAGTCTTTAGACAAAGCATTATTCCGTAGATTTGACGAAGTTATCAATTATCAATTGCCTACAACTCAAGAAATTGAGAACCTTGTTCTTAGACAAATGGAAGGATTTTTGCCCAAATCGATTTGTTTGGATTCAATTATCCCTCTTTTTGAAAAAATGAGTCATGCAGAAATAACTTTAGTATGCAGAGATGTCATGAAAGAATCGCTTTTGATGAACAAGCCTGTTGATTATGAATTGATATCATCTATTGTATCTCAAAGATTTTTAGCTTACGCAAACTAATAAGGTATTATGTCCGATCATGCTCATATTTCGCTACACGATTTAGCGGAATCTATTGAATTCATAGGTCAAAGGGGTGGAGGGAATAAGATTTTTCCGATAGAAGATCCATTGTCTCATTCTTCAAATCTACGTTCTGAATATGAATTGGCAATAAGTACTATAAAAGAGACCGCATTAGCAATTTTGCCTCAAGATTTAAATGCCCAGAATGGAACATATGTAGATGTGAAAATGGATCAGGACTCGCCAATTGGATCTTGGAAACAATTAGATACGAAAAAGGGAGTTCGTCTTATGAATGTAAGGCAACAAGAAGGTGATAAAAACGTATCTGTGGCTACAATATTTATTCCAGAGGATAAAGAGGAATGGTTAAATGGCAAATTAGATGAGTATGAGGTCGAGCCAGAAATAAATAAAAACAGGAAATCTTCAGTTGTTATAGATGCAATGAAAGGCGTGGATGTCACTACACTCTCCTCATTTTTTGAGTGTGAAGAGGAATACAAACGAGTGACCAATCATACTTCTGAATATGAGCTTTGGCTACCTTCCGATGTTGATATAAATGAAGCAAAATCTGCTATGTCAAAATTGAATATAGTAGTTGGAAATGATGTGATTGCATTTGAGGATATCAACGTAGTATTAATTAAGGCAACAAAAATACAATTAGAGCGATTGATACATGTCATAAAACCTATTTATGAAATAAGGCATTACCATTGTCCTTCCGTATTGACAGGAGCTTCCTTTTCTGATGACAGGCAATGGGTTGATTTAATTAAAAATGATATTGTTAAAGCCAAAGGAAATCTTTCTAGAATCGGAATTTTGGACACAGGGGTTAATAACAAACATCCTCTTTTGTCTTCATTTTTACCAGACGACAGGTGTGTAACTGTAAAAAAAGCAGAGTTGGGTTTGAAAGACAAAGCTAATCATGGAACATTATCTGCAGGTCTTGCTATATATGGAGACTTATCAGACGTCATTAACCTCCCGTCTAAACTGTTAATTACAAACGAATTAGCCTCTGTAAAAATGTTTCACGACAATAACACGTCTGAAAACGAACAAGAACATAAGGCAATAGTTACTTTACATGCTATTGATTGTAGTTCACATATGGGAGCTGATATTATGGTTAGTAGTGTAACAGCAGAAGATAGTTTGAGAGGAATCGCATCTGCAACATCAGCTGCCATAGACAAAAAATTATATGAATCTGAAGGAAAGCAGTTATTAATGCTTTCTGCAGGGAATCGGAGAAATGACAAAGGAATAGAGTATCCATCTTTTATTGACAATGAAACCATTCAGGATCCAGCACAAGCATGGAATGTTATTACCATTGGGGCTATGACAAAAAAAGTTGCAGTGAAAGATCCAGAAATGAAAGGAGTTCGAATTGTAGCTCCTGCTGGTGGTCCATCTCCAATAACAACCAGTAGTTC
This sequence comes from Candidatus Colivivens equi, assembly GCA_018066015.1. Classification (GTDB taxonomy): domain Bacteria; phylum Bacteroidota; class Bacteroidia; order Bacteroidales; family Bacteroidaceae; genus Colivivens; species Colivivens equi. Next base: position 1,077 of record JAGHSE010000388.1, on the reverse strand, counting down.
TTTGTGGGGAGATTCCAATGCCATCAAACCTGAAATCGTTATGGAAGGAGGTAATGCTTATTGGTCCTCTGGAAATGAATTTGCATATCATTCAGATTTGGATTTGGTTTCCACAAATGCAAAAATTTTAGAAAGAAATTTTGGCTATTTTAATGCAACAAGTGCCGCAGTTGCAATGGCAGCAAAGTTAGCTGGAGAAATCAAATATCATAATCAAAACCTATCTGCACTTTCTATTCGTGCCTTAATGGTTCATTCTGCAGAATGGACGGATACGATGAAACAGTTGTATAAAAATGACAATGGAGATTTAGATAAAGATGCATTGATGCATGTTTGTGGCTATGGCACACCTAATAGAAACAAAGCCATTCTTTCATCTGATTCTAATGTCACATTCGTAAATGAAGAAATAATAAGACCATATACATTAAAAGACAAAGCTTCTGAATTATCATTTGCACAAATGCATCTTTATAAATTACCTTGGCCCAAGGAGGTCTTAAGTGGGTTAGGGGATAAAATTGTTCGACTAAAAATAACGTTATCATATTATGTAGAACCATCTCCAGGAGAACGTGAAATATTAAACAAATATAAATATGCTTCAACAGGGTTGAGATTTGATGTCAATTGCCCAACAGAAACTGAAGAACAATTTAAAGCAAGAGTATCTCATGTTATCCAAGATGATGTGAGAACATTAAAAAATGACTCATCTCGTTGGGGAATCGGAATTCAAAGGAGAAATCATGGAAGTATTCATTCTGATTATATTGAAGATACCGCTTCCAATATATCAGAGTGTAATATGATAGCTGTTTATCCAGCAACGGGATGGTGGAAGTCAAGAAAGAATAAAAAAGATGCGGAGATAAATTATTCATTGGTTGTATCTCTTGAAGCCCCAGAAACAGATATTTACACATCGGTAATGCAAAAAATTGAAATTACAATATAATGCAGTTAGTATCTAACGAACATGTCACAATGAATGTTATGTGTAATTTCAACTTAGAAGTGCAACACTAAAGTCAGAGGAAGGATGTTCGGGGCTAGCCCCGAACATCCTTCCTC
>JAGHSE010000168.1 GCA_018066015.1 Candidatus Colivivens equi | reverse complement strand
GATTTAGTCATGACAAGTACACAAAATAGCAAACGCATATTCCTTTCAGTAGATTGGATAGCCGTTGGGTTGTGGGCCATTCTGCTCATTTGGGGATGGTTCTCAGTGTGTGGCGCTTGTTATGACTTCTCAAGCCCAGACTTACTCTCTTGGAACTCAAATTCAGGAAAACAATTAGTGTGGATTTTTTCTTCCGTAATCCTTGCTGGTACATTATTATTGATAGAGAAAAAATTTTATTGTGACATTTCAAAGACTTTGTATATTACAATGATGATACTTCTCTTACTTACAGCTTTCATCGCACCAGATACAAAAGGATCAAGATCATGGCTTCCGTTAGGCCCTGTGAAACTACAACCAGCCGAATTAGCTAAGTTTACCGTAGCTTTAGCTATGGCTAAAGTGATGGATAGGTATGGATTTAATATTCATAATCGTCATGATTTTCTGCAAGTATTGGGAATAGTTGTACTACCGATATTTCTTATTTTAATGGAAAAGGAAACAGGTTCGGCATTAGTGTATATGGCTTTGTTCTTTGTTATGTATCGTGAGGGCATGACAGGAGCTGTACTATTTGCTACATTTGCTTGTGTGGCGTATTTCGTAGTAGGTATTAAATTCGGTGGAGATTATATAACAAACATGCCAACATCAGTAGGTGAGTTTTGGGTATTGTTGCTTGCTTATTTATTTACTTTGGGACTTGTAATTATATATTGTAAAGACCGCATTGTTATTAAGAACCTAATAGTATATGGTGGCAGAGTACAACTCTGTGCATGGCTCTTCTCAGCTTATGTAATACCATTTAATGTGTGTATAATACAACTTATAGTCAATATATCTATGATTCTATATCTAGGTTATATGGCTTTGGCCACTAGATACAATAAATATGCATTTATAACTTTATTTGCATGTATTTCTGTGGTGACATATTATTTATGCGACTATGTGTTTGATAATGTATTGCGCGATCACCAACGTGTTCGTATTGAGGTTCTTTTGGGTACTAAGGATGACCCTCGTGGTGCGGGATATAATGTTAACCAAGCCAAAATTGCAATAGGGTCTGGAGGATTTGCAGGTAAAGGTTTTTTAAAAGGAACACAGACAAAACTGAAATATGTGCCAGAACAAGATACTGATTTTATTTTCTGTACAGTGGGAGAGGAAAATGGTTTTATCGGATGTCTTGGGGTACTGACGTTATATTTGTTTTTAATAATTCGTTTATTTGTATTGGCAGAGCGCCAACCCGACACTTTAGGACGTGTGTATGGCTATTCTGTTGGGTGTGTTCTGCTTTTCCATTTGTTTGTTAATGTTGGAATGGTATTGGGCTTAACACCTGTGATTGGTATTCCGTTGCCATTTTTTAGTTATGGAGGTTCGTCGTTATGGGGATTTACAATACTGCTTTTTATTTTTCTAAGAATGGACGCAGAATATCGTTCTCATCAATTAAACGGATAAGTGTTTAATTGGCATGAGAAGTGAAAGGTGAAAAAAGTTGTCGTTGTCGTTGTCGTTGTCGTTTTATTTTCTTATCTTTGCAATAAACTAAATAAAATTAGATATTTATGGCAAATTCAACACCAACTCCGCATAATGCGGCAAAATATGGCGAAATAGCTGAAACAGTGATAATGAGTGGAGACCCTCTACGAGCTAAATTTATGGCTGAACATTATCTTGAGAATCCAGTACAATTTAATGGCGTTCGTGGTATGTTGGGTTATACAGGTACACATAATGGCAAGCGCGTAAGTGTTATGGGACATGGTATGGGAATACCCTCTATTGCAATCTATACATACGAATTATTTAATTTCTACGACGTAAAGACCATAATTCGTGTAGGTACAGCAGGATGTATGCAACCTGATATGAAGCTTGGTGAATTGGTCTTCGCACAGGCTGCTTGTACTGACTCAAATTATCTTAGCAAATTTAACTTACCTGGCACGTTCTCTCCAATTGCAAGTTTTGATCTTCTGTATAAAGCAGTACAGAATTGTGAAAAACTTGGATATGGATACAAGGTCGGAAATGTAGTTTCATCAGATTTCTTCTATGATGAAAACCAACATTGGCGTAATTGGCAGCAAATGGGTGCACTTGCTGTTGAGATGGAAGCAACAGCTCTTTATACAAATGCAATTAAAGCAGGGAAGAAGGCACTATGTATTCTTACAGTAAGTGACAGTGTAGTTGACGGTTCTTCTACTTCAGCAGAAGAACGCCAGAACAGTTTCACACGTATGATGGATGTCGCTTTTAGTTTAGTGTGATTTTTGAAATTCGTCAATTTTGACTATTCGTATATTTGATAAAATGGAGCAGTGTACGGCAGAAGAAATAAACCGTATGTTGCTCCTTGTGTCTATGCAAAGGCAAAAACAGGCACTTGCTTTTAAATATACATATGGACAGTATGCTTGTTTGAAATCAATGGTTATGCTTCAAGACATTCTGTTAGAAGAATATCCTCAGATTCCTCAACCCATATCATTTGACTACGAAGAACATGAAAAACCATATTTAAAAGATTTTTCAAATGTATTTTTTAATATTAGTCACTGCGAACATGGTATTGCGGTAGTTGTTGATGATTCACCTGTAGGTATTGATATTGAAAGTTTTTATAATCCAGAATCAGCATTGATGAAGAAGACAATGAATACTTTAGAATACAATCAGATTATCAATTCAGAGAATCCTGCACTTGAATTTACTAAATTATGGACACAGAAGGAATCAGTATTTAAACTTCGTGGAACAGGCATAACAGATGAACTCCACGACACTTTATGTGGACCTGAAATCATTAATTCGTTTGTCAATTTTGAAAAACGATACGTCTATTCAGTAGCTAAAAATCCAATTAATCCTTGTTGTCCATAGGGTAGTGCACGCCCCATTCCTTTCGCAGAGAATCCATTTGACGCATTATTGCCAATGTCTCATCATGAGGCATCATTGGAGATTCAAGGAGTCCCTCCTCAATACACCTCTTACATTCAAGAACTTGATACTCATAACCATTAACCATGTCAGAAGGGCGTTCAATACGTTCTATCAGTTTGTAATTTCGCCAAACTTCAATTAATTCAGGACAATTTACATTATCAACCCTAATATAACCATCTGTACCATTGATTATACCTTGACGGTCATTGAGAGTGAGACACCCAGCCTGAAGATTCGCCATTTTCCCGTCAGCATAACTCAGAGAAATACATTCCTGCATGTCCATACCCGTAGGACCTAGATGACAATTGGTGACAGTACGGACAATATCAGTACCAAAGTACATTCTAGCAAAATTCAGAACATATACACCGAGGTCCAGTAAAGCCCCACCACATAAGTCAGGACGAATGATTCTTTCCTTCTGTTCCATCATATAGCAGAGAGTCGCAGTTAGTAGTCGGGGTTGTCCGATAATACCACTTTTCATAAGTTCCTTTACCTTATGAGATAAAGGCATGTAGCGAGTCCAAATAGCTTCAGTAATGAAAAGATGTTTACTATGAGCAAGATTGAGAAGAGATTCAGCTTCGCAAGCATTAGCAGTAAATGCCTTTTCTACCAAAACGTGTTTGTTGTGCTCAAGTGCGAGTTTGGCATGCTGATAATGATGTGAATGTGGTGTCGCAATGTAAACTAAATCAATGTCAGGGTCATTTACTAATGCTTCATAACTACCGTAATAACGTTCTATACCATGAGACAGCGCAAATTGTCTGGCTTTGTCTTTAGAACGAGAGGCAATTGCAAGTACTGTGGCGTTATTTAGAGGCGCAAGTGCTTCCGACATCTTATCGGCAATCCAACCAGCTCCGATAATTCCTACACTAATGTTGTTCATAATGTTAGTTCTTAATCAGTTTACAAAGGTAATAAAAAATGATTAAAAGACAAATTTACTTTACAAAAGAGATTGAATTATTAAAATAAGCATTGCACCTTATGTGGAAACTTTTGAGAAGAATGCAATATCATGAATTTTTGATTTGATTATTTGATTATATAATTATTTCTCACTAATTTTGCAATGAAAAAAAGTCTCATTATGCCACTAACCATTCCTGATAAATTACCTGCAATAGAATTGCTTAAGAAGGAGAATATATTTGTGATGAACTCAACACGAGCAAATACACAAGATATTCGTCCGTTGAGAATAGCAATTCTAAACCTTATGCCATTGAAAATCGCAACGGAAACAGATTTTGTCCGAATTTTATCTAATACACCTTTACAAGTAGAATTGGAGTTTATGAAATTGCATACATATGTACCAAAACATGCTCCAATTGAACATATGCAGTCTTTTTATCGAGATTTTTCAGAGATGCAGCATGAGAAGTATGATGGATTTATTATAACAGGTGCACCACTTGAGAATTTTGCATATGAAGATGTCGTTTATTGGTCAGAATTGCAAAAGGTAATGGATTGGGCACGAAGTAATGTTACGAGTACACTATATATATGTTGGGCAGGATTTGCAGGCTTATACCATTTTTATGGCATACGTGAAAAACATTTGGATAAGAAAATTTTTGGGATATTCAGTCATCATGCAAATGATACATCTTTACCAATATTTAGAGGATTAGATGATGAATTTTATGTACCTCACAGTAGGCACATTACATTAAATAAAGCGGATATTGACTCTGTATCCGAACTAAATGTTATATCAGAAAGTGCAGAAGCAGGTGTGCATATAGTAATGGCACGAAACGGACGCGAATTCTTTATAACTGGGCATTCAGAATATGCACCGTTGACATTAGATACAGAGTATCGACGTGATTTGGCCAAAGGTCTGTCAATTAGTATGCCTCAAAATTATTATAGAGAAGACAATCCAGAAAATCACCCAATTGTAAGATGGAAGTCATCTGCTAATTTGTTATTTTCAAATTGGTTGAATTACTATGTATAT
>JAGHSE010000146.1 GCA_018066015.1 Candidatus Colivivens equi | reverse complement strand
CCCTGCGTGACAGGCAGATATTCTAACCAACTGAACTAACACACCATTGGTTGTTTCTCAAACGCGAGGGCAAAGTTACAACATTTTTTGTTTCCTGCAAAATATTTATAAACTTTTTTTTATTTTTTTTAATTTGCAGATATAAATTCTTGTAAGAATCGCTTATCGTTTTCTGAAAACATACGCAAATCCTTAACTTGATATTTTAAGTTTGTGATTCTCTCAACACCCATACCAAATGCGTAGCCCTTATAAACAGAACTATCTATACCATTGAGTTCAAGAACATTAGGATCAACCATACCACATCCAAGAATTTCAACCCAACCTGTTCCTTTACAGAATGAGCACCCCTTACCACCACAAAGATGACAACTGATGTCCATTTCTGCACTTGGTTCGGTAAATGGGAAATATGAAGGGCGCAAGCGAATTTGAGTATCGTCGCCAAACATTTCACGAGCAAAGAGTAGAAGAACTTGTTTGAGGTCTGTGAAACTTACATCCTTGTCAATATATAAACCTTCTACTTGATGAAAGAAACAGTGAGCGCGTGCGCTGATAGCTTCATTACGATATACCCTTCCTGGACAGATAATACGAATAGGAGGTTGAGTGGTCTCCATGACACGACTTTGAACAGAAGAAGTATGGGTGCGAAGGATTACATCAGGATGACTTTCAATAAAGAATGTATCCTGCATATCACGAGCTGGATGATCCTCGGCGAAATTCATTGCCCCAAATACATGCCAATCATCTTCAACCTCGGGACCTTCAGCGAGAGAAAATCCAAGACGAGAGAAAATGTCAATAATCTCATTCTTGACAAGAGTTAAAGGATGACGTGTACCTAAAGATATAGGATATGCTGTGCGAGTAATATCAAGGTCATGTAATTCAGAATTATTGTCGGCTGACTCAATTTGAGCACGGAGAGAATTGATTTTATCAAAAGCACGTGTCTTGAGTTCGTTAATGCGCATTCCGACTTCTTTCTTTTGATCAGCAGGAACGGAACGGAAATCTGCCATGAGAGCAGGAATAGCACCATTCTTGCTTATGTATTTTATTCTAAGAGCTTCAAGTTCTCCTGCATCTCTTGCTTGGAGATTTTCAACTTCATTTAGCAAAGCATTAATCTTATCTAACATAATAGTTCAAATTTATTATAAGGGGAATTAAGAGAACACCCCATAAATTAGACGTTACAGAATTTATTATTTTTGCAAAGGTAAGTAAAATAATCGAATAATCAAATAATCAAATAATCAAAATGTAATTTGAAGTCCATCATAAGCCAGATGAATCCCTTGAGGTAAGAATGCCTCTTCGTCTTCATGAGGAAGGATAAAATGCGACATATGAATGAAATACGTTTGACGAGCAGCTATTTTCTGAGCGAACTTGACAGCTTGTTCTACAGTCTGGTGAGAAGGATGCTGACGATGATGCAAAGCGTTGACAATAAGAGTGTCTGCACCCATTATATATTGCCATTCAGAGTCGGGTAGGGTACTCATATCTGTGATATATACTAGTTTGCCGATACGAAAACCTAAAATAGGGAGTGTGCCATGCATAACACGAAACGGCAAAACAGAAATATCACCAACAGTGACTGGAACATGTGGTTCAATGTGGTCGAGATTTATTGACGGTACACCTGGATAGCGTTTTTCCTTTGGCGTAAAGCAATATGGAATTCGTTCCATAAGATGTTGGGCACAATAGTCATCAGCATATACATTGAGGTCAAACAACAGGGTAGGGCGAAGGTCATCAAGACCACCTACATGGTCGTAATGCTCATGTGTGATAAAAATGGCATCAAGATGTTGAGAAGGAAGCGGAAGAATTTGTTGTCGAAAATCGGGACCGCAATCAATAAGAATACGAGTACCTCCGTCGGACTCAATGAGAGAAGAACAGCGCAAACGCTTATCGCGCGGATCTGTAGAACAACATGTTCGACAACGGCAACCTATTTGTGGAACACCATTGCTTGTACCACTTCCCAATATCGTAAGTTTCATACAAATTTCACTTCAGGAAATATATCTATACCAAATTTAGATTTAACATCGCTACGTATAGACTCAGAAAGAGCAACGATGTCGGAACCAGAAGCTCCACCATGATTTACTAAAACGAGTGCTTGACGATCATAAACACCAACATTGCCCATTGTTCTGCCTTTCCAACCACATTGTTCTATTAGCCAACCTGCAGGAATTTTTACTCCGCCTTCTTGTTCATAAAAAGGTATATCTGGATATAGTGAATGGAGACGTTCAAATTCAGAGTGAGAGACTATTGGGTTCATAAAGAAAGAACCTGCATTGCCTAATTTCTTTGGATCTGGCAACTTTGAATTACGTATCTCAATAATTATATTACGAATGAAGGCTGGTGTCAGTTCGGATGAACCCTCATGAACACCAAGAGAATTCAATTTAGATTGCAAAGCTCCATATTCCAAACGAGGAGAAAAGACTGTACTCAGACGGAAACAAACTTTCAATAAAGCACAATCATCCTTCAAATCTTGTTTGAAAATACTCTGACGATAACTATAATGTAATTCACTTGCTTGTTGACGTATTACTTCACCAGTAGAAAGACGAACGTATTCTACCCATTCTATTACATCTTTTGCCTCACAACCATAAGCCCCGATATTCTGCACTGCTGCAGCACCTACTTCACCTGGAATCAGGGAAAGGTTTTCTACACCACTCAAACCATTATATACAGCCCATGCAACAAAATCATCCCAGACTTTACCTGCACCAACCTCTACCAAACGATAACCTGAACCCGATTCGTCATAATTGATGTGAATTTCCTGATTGGAACAATGAAGAACAATCCCTGGGAAATCAGATTTGAAAAGAATGTTACTACCACGGCCAATAACCAAACAAGGTGTGTGAATTTTGCCCACAAGTGAAAGTAAATCATGACAAGACTTATACTCAACAAATTGCTGAGCATGGGCATCAATACCGAATGTATTGAAATTCTTTAATGAATAGTTCTTGTATATCCTCATAATTCAATTCCTTGAAGAACCCAATGACCATCAATATACATAAAATGGTAATCTACAAAAACACCATTGCTAAAACCCTGGAATAATAGTCGTTTGCTTGTTGGGTCGCTCATGCGTTGTCCGTAGTCCATACTGACAAGGGTTGTCTTGAATGCGGGCATCTCAGTTGAAAACTCAGCCCACTCATCTACACTGATATAGCCTTCTTCTGCTTCAACGTCTTCGTAAGAAGCAACATAATAGGATACAGGATTTGCTAATGATTCAAGTTGCACATTCTTATCAGAGGCAAAAGCGTAGTAAAACTCTAAGAAGTCAGAATATGGAGACTCTGACGCCGAATAAATTTTCTTATCTGTGAGAATCCACTTACCATCAAGTTTACGAAAGTTATACCGATCAATTAGCATACTGTCGAGTTGAATCCACTCAACTCCAACACAAGTGAGGGTGGTATCTTTGAGGAGAGACAAATCAGATTTGTCATCATACATTACAGTAAAGAAATCCTGGGTGGAAAAGCGTTCAAAAATTGAACCTTTATTCTTAGACAGTGTACGTCCAAGACGTTGGTGCTGGAACCTGACATCAGAGATGAAATTATAAAAGAAGTCATCAAATAATTCGTCAGCCAATTTTGACACTGGTTGTTGGGGCAACAAGATAAGAGTATCAATAGATTCTTCTTCTATTGAATCTGGTTCGTTCTGGACACTATCAGTATCTGATGCATCATTATTTACAGAGCCTTTACAACCAATCAAGCCGATGCAAAGGTAGCAAAATAGCAAAGTGGCAGAAAGTACATTCTTAATGTTTCTCACGTCGGGCAACTTGTGTAATTAAAAGTGAACCTAATATACCAGCTGATAGAGACCCCATAAGTACTGCAATCTTACCACAAGAACGAAGTTGTTCAGCATATTGTGGAAAATCGCTAAACGACAATGTATCAACGAGAATACTCATTGTAAATCCTATGCCGCCTAAACAAGCGACAGCAAACAACATAAGCCACGATGCATTGTCTGGCATAGCACCAAACTTGCCTTTGATAGCTATAAAACTTGCTAATGTAATTCCTATTGGCTTCCCCAAGAGTAATCCAAAGAATATTCCCATGCCAACAGAACCAATCTCAGGACTGTATTGGAATATATTAAAATAACTTATATCGGGTATTTGAACACCAGCATTTGCTAAGGCAAAAATAGGCATTATTAGATAGTTGACATAAGGATATAATTCATGTTCCAAGCGGTAACTAAGTCCCATTGCATTCTTGTTGATATAGCTGAGACCCCGTAGGCAATTAAGTTGTTCATCATTCGGGTACACCTCGTCTGTTGTAGCCTTCATAAGACGTTCTTTGAATATATGTCCTGTACGCGAAAGATATGCAGCTGAATAACGTGGTTCCATTGGAATCATAAATGCCATGACTACACCCGACATGGTAGAATGGATTCCTGAATAATAGAATAGGAACCAAACTGCTATACCAGGAATAAGGTAGAAAATTATGCGTTTCTCACCAAGGTAATTGAGCAGGAAAGTACATGCTAATATAAGCATCGCAATGCACAATAAAGGCAAATTAACAGTTCCGCCATAGAACAAAGCAACTACTAAAATCGCACCTAAGTCATCAGCAATAGCCAATGCCGTCAAGAATATCTTGCACGACACTGGAACCTTGTTTCCTAATATTGACATAATACCTACAGCAAAAGCGATATCGGTAGCGGTAGGTATTCCCCAACCACTTGATGCCATGGTGCCATGATTAAATATAAGGAATATTAATGCAGGCATAGCCATACCACCTGCTGCGGCAATAACAGGTAGTAGTGCTTTTTTAGGAGAAGAGAGTTCGCCACATACTATCTCACGCTTGATTTCCAATCCTACAGAAAAGAAGAAAATGACCATAAGAAAGTCATTGATAAACTTCTCAATATTCATTCCCTCTGGAAATGTCCAATCAATAACACGAGTTCCATCAGGACGAGTAGGACTTTGAATAGTAGCAGTGAGTTTTGTGTTGAGAAAGTTATGATATACTTCACTGGTAGCTGGTAAATTAGCTAACAGCATGGCGATGACAACGCACAATAAAAGAATTCCACCGGCAGCCCAAGGCTGTTCGGTGAAATTTTTCCATGAGTGTTGGGAACGACTTATTCCTTTCGCTACTTTATAAGTAGGTATCAGTCTCATCTTTTAATTATTGAGCAGGTGCCTCAGCCGGAGTTTCTGCTGATGCGGCAGGAGTGGCTGGTGCTGGTGCTGCTTGATTCTGAGGGGATGATGGGAGAGCGGGGGTTACAATGTTAAGAGGTGTTTCTTCTGTAACTGTCTTCTGAACAAAAGCTGCTGATAATACGCTCAATACAACCATTGCAATTGCAAGACCCCATGTTGCCTTTTCAAGAAAGTCTGTAGTCTTGCGAACACCCATAATTTGATTTGAAGAAGAGAACCCTGATGCTAAACCACCACCTTTAGATTCTTGAATAAGAACGATTCCTATCATCAAAAGTGATGCGAGGATAATCAAAATGATAATTAATGTGTACATATTATAATATTTATTTAATTGTTATTATTTCTCAACATACTAAGTACAACTGCACTTTGAATTGCAAAATTACAATTTTTTATTGTTATAGCAAAATTTTTTTACCAAATTGCCACTGTTGCATTAAATATCTGGTCAATAATATCCTTAAAAATCTCTGTTACCAACTGTTCCTGAACTGCAGTGAGTTGTAATTTAGAATCATAATCAGCAGTAGCACTAAACTGTTTTTCGAAATCTTGAGAATGATTTTTAGTGTTGATAAATCGCACATTGACAGTAATCTTCAACTGAGTCTGGGCAGAATAACCTTCAGCGGATACACTCTTGTTGGTCTGAGAATATTCTGTGATTTCGCCTGATAGTTGTAAATCACCATTACGTTTGAGCAACTTCAATTTCGTTTTCTGCGAATAGGCATCAGCGAGAGCATTATAGAACATGCCTTCCATTGGGCTCCATACATAAGCACAACGAATAGGAAACTTATCAAAAGATATGCTCTTTGTAACATTGTAATCAATGCTGGAACCATTGAAAGAATAACTGACTTTGCATGCCGTAAAAGCAATTGTACCAATGACGGCGACTGTAATTAATGTAGCTGATATAGCTTTCTTATGCCAAACCATATTCTTTTAGTCTTCTATACATTGTTCGTTCACTAATACCTAATTCTTTTGCTGCCTTACTGCGGTTACCTTTATTATGTTTCAATGCTTTCTCAATTGAATTCTTGTCAATCAATACTGCGTCATCAAGAAGTGTTACTTCTTCTGCAGGTACAACATCCTGAGATGAATATGACTGAATGACCGAAGGTTGTGACATTGAAAGCATTGCTTTGATTTCTTTCACCTCTTTTCCTAAACTAGAAAGTACATGGAACAGCATATCGCGTTCATTCTCATAGGAATGAGTAAAATCAGTTTTTTTGCCAGCCAGTATTAAACCTGTTCCTGCTTCATTGTCATCAGAGATATCGCACTTACGAAGCATTTCTGCAGTAATCATACGTTCAGGACTAATAATGCTTAATTGTTCCACTACATTCTTCAATTGGCGGATATTGCCAGGCCAGCGATAACTCATAAGCAAGGCTTTTCCATCATCAGTAAGTCGAATCGGTGCAATATTGTATTCTTCAGCAATGTCATTGGCAAACTTTCGGAAAAGAAGTTCGATGTCTTGTCCTCGATTACGCAAAGGTGGCATTTTTATAGGAATTGTAGCAAGGCGGAAATAAAGGTCCTCACGAAAGCGTCCCTCACTGATAGCATTTTGAAGATTAACATTTGTGGCAGCAACGATGCGTACATTCGTTTTTCGTACCTCACTAGAACCTACACGGATATATTCTCCCGTCTCAAGAACTCGCAACAAACGAGCTTGAGTGGCAAGAGGTAATTCTCCAACCTCGTCAAGAAACAATGTTCCATTATTGGCTGCACCAAAATAACCTTCGCGCTCAGCAACAGCACCAGTAAATGCGCCCTTTTCATGTCCAAAGAGTTCTGAGTCAATTGTTCCCTCTGGAATAGAGCCACAATTTATAGCAAAATAATTCTGGTGTTTGCGAACGGAATTATCATGTATGATACGAGGTATGATTTCTTTACCCACACCACTTTCTCCGACAATGAGTACTGACAAATTAGTTCGCGCTACCTGGACTGCAATGTCAAGAGCACGATTTAGTTCGTCGGAATTGCCAACTACTCTGTATCGTTGTTTTATTTCTTGTAATGGACTTTGTAGCATAATAACTTAATCGTAAAAATTCCAACTTATACCAAAGCGGATGGAAGAAGGATCCATAGGATATCCTGGTGCCCAGAAATAAGCACCCGAACTTTGGTTGAGATGATAATACTGTATGTATGCTCTCAATTGTTTTAGACTGAAGGTTGCATAGATACTAACTAGCGGATAGCCTCCGATTTCCTTTAAATTGAGAGGATTTTGATTAATATACTGCGTAATGACTGGTGAATAGTCTGGGGCATTATATTTTGTAAAGAATTTTAAGTCTGCACCTAATTCTGCAGTCAAAACATTTTTGACGAGTTGACCTGTTATATATAAATTGTGGTATGTAGAAAATGTTGGAAGCGGTATGACTGCATCTTCTGAGGTATGCTGGAAGGTAATATCATTGTCGAAATGTAAGATCTTCCATACAAAATTCTGGCGAAGTGTAATACGATATATCTGTACATTCTTATCGCTCTGCATTGCTGTGGCATGATGGGTAAAACCACTTTCAGTGCCTGACGAATAAGGTACACCAGTATTTTGGAAATAAAGGTAGTTCTTGACGTTTTCTATACCTGCAATAATATGAGTATGAGTATGGGGTAGGGCAAATTCACCCTCTATGCGTGAACGAAATTCTTTATCAAAATCATTGTCCCACCATGCGTTTCTTGCATGAAAATGTCGAAAATAAAAATTAGGAGTAGCATTTGAGATATTAGCACGAACCTTGATTTGCATTGTGTCGGGTGCTAAATGGAATAGGCGGAACGGCACGTTCAGTTCTCCCTGACCATATACATGATAATCACCACTGTTCTCACCACTTAATGTGAGTTCTCCATTCAAATTAAAATGCAATAACTTTCCTTGAGTACGAAGAATTTGACCTCCAATCAAAATGTTATTCTCATTATATGTATGATTATACAAACGACCAGTATCTAGTGTATCACTTAGTTCATACCTCTTGTTTTCAATTCCCAAATAAGCATTAAGACCTGCGGCTGCCCATTTGTTAAAACCTTCACGCAAAGACAGACCAAAGATATTTTTTAAATATAAACTATTGGTTCTGTCATCAGTAGAATCACCAGGAAGGTATTGTATGGTATGGAAATGGACTGGGTTTACTGAACTATTGTATTTTCTGCGGGAGGTACTGAAATGTAGAGTATGGAAAATGCTTGTAACTGGTACGAAGACATCTATTGAATCAGAATCAACTTGCTCTGTCTTGTAAAAACCTATATTATACTTGTGATTTAAATGTACAATGTTATGCTCTTGACGCATGTATGTCTTTGACAATACGGTAGGAATATCATTTGAAGTAAAACTTCTGGAAAATGATTCTGGATCAGTGATATATTTATCATCTACAATCCCACCATTTTCTGCCATTTTAAGATAATCATGTGTGTATTGCAAATGCAATGTATATTTGTCGCCTAAATAAGAAAACCAACCTGAGCCATCCATGAAGGCTGTATTTTGGTTGTCATAATATCCATTACCATAGAGGTAGTTGAACTTACCGCCAAAATTGATTCGTTTGCCTGCGTTATTGGTATAAAAGACAGTCAAGTCGTCAAATCCAGTCTGTTTGGAACCACATAATTTGTACTCTGCATTAACATAAGGACATTTTGTATTAAAGTAGCGGAACTCATCAGATTTGACATAGAAGAAGTCAAAGGGATTCAAGAACAAGAAATCCTCAGATGGTTTTCTGTCCATAAAAATGCGATTGATACGGGGAGACCCTAAATTAGATAGGGTATTATATTCTCCCTTGAATCCTTCACCCAAAGCCTTGTTTTGAAATTGATGCATCAAAGTATCAACAACTACTGGGGTGATATTACCATATATAGCATCTATCGTCCATGACTTTACATCTACTGGCACTTCTTTCTCTTCGGAATCTTTTGAATCAGAGGAATTAGTTGAATTGCCAGAACTTTCGCGAGAAGGAGCCATAGGACCATTGAAATCAGAATTACTTTCTAGTTCACCCACAATACGCTGAACATTGGCTACATTTATAGTGCAACCAACTAACAACATTATTATGAACACTGTTTTTTTCACAATGCAAATCGAATGATGAACTCTATAATTTTTATTATCAATGATCCAAATCCGATGCTGAAGAACAACATCTTATTATCTGGTATTGCAAAATATACTACAAATGTTGAAATGACACCAATAATAAATATGGTGTTGAGGATTTTGCGAATCAAAGCAATCCTCTCGCGTGAAAGTTGCCTTTTTGAATGGGAATGCCTGCTTTGTGCAAGAGCTTCCTCAATTATCTTATCAACCTCGTCGGACTTCATACTTCACAAATCTAATAAGTCTTACAACTTAGATATCTCAAGGAAAAGTTCGTTTACCAAATCTACGGTCTTTGCACGGAATTTACCATAGAGACGATTAAGAGTTCCTTTCTTTGTTATTACTTCGGTATCAGTGATGAAAGACTCTGCTGTCATCTTCTCTGGAATATCATATGTGTAAGTAATGTCAGAAACAGTAGCTGTAACTACGCCATCAGAATAAACTAAGGTAAGTTGATACTGAAATCTAGCAAAGTCTTTTGCTAAAGTACGGTTTGAGAACACTTGTTCTTCATCACCTTGACAAATCATTTTGCCTGCATTAGCATCATGAGATACTACCTTTGCAAAATCACAATTCTTATAATAGTCAGCATCACTCCAATATCCGTTCTCTGTACGACTCATAAAGCGTGTAGATGCCCACCCTGAAAGGAGTTTGCCTATTTCTGTCTTATTTTTGCCAGACAATGCAATAGATTTTGAAAACACAACTTTACCATTAACGACAGGAACAATACCCGCCTTGAGATATTGACTAGGTTCCATATGACATACTGCACCTTTTTTACCATTCAAGTAATAGAGGCCTGAACCTTCACTACCTACACGAGGAGCAACTTTAACCTGTGCACTTACCATCAGTGTAAATACTGACAAAATTGCTAAAATCAATGATATTTTTTTCATAATTAATGTATTTTTGAATAATTTTTTGCAAAGATAGGATTTTTTTTTGAATTTGTTTGGTCATTTAAGAAAATTAAACTACTTTTGCACTCGCAAATTTTCAGACAGCTTGTCAAAGGAAGGATGGGTGAGTGGCTGAAACCAGCAGTTTGCTAAACTGCCGTGCGGGTAACCGTACCGGGGGTTCGAATCCCCCTTCTTCCACTAAATTGAGAGAATTTGCGACTTGGCGCTTTCGTCTAGCGGCTAGGACACATGCCTCTCACGCATGGAACACGAGTTCGATTCTCGTAGGCGCTACTAAGGGTTCAGAATTCTGAACTTTTTTTTTTATTTTTTCTCTGCCCAATACATCCCTAAAAGTAAAATAAATAATCCTAGAAATGCTAGGAGAGTGATTCGTTCGTGCAATACTATTATCGCAAAAAACACGGTGAAAATCGGATTTAGGTATAGATATATTGAAGATTTTACTATTCCAATCTGTTGCATTGCCCAAGACCAGGTTACATAACACAACATACTACCAACAACCCCCAAATATATTAGATTACCATAAACAGGAGGTTGAATCAATATTACCAACTTAGTATTAAGAGGCTTTACAAAAGCAAAATATGGTAATATAGTAATGAGACCATAAAAGAATGCTTTACGATTAAGAAACCAAGTAGAGTATCTTGGCAATATGCCTTTCATTATCAAAGAATATAATCCCCAACTAAACGAAGCAGCAAAGGCCAACGAATAACCTAGAGCTGAAATATGAAGCACATACTTGCCGTTCATAACAACTATTGCCAATCCAACAAAAGCCATTAACAGACCTATATTCTGTCGAACACTAAGACGTTCACTCTTATAAAATAGAGCTAACAGCAAAGATGTAAATATAGGGCACGTAGATATCACGATACTTACATCGGCAGCTTGAGCATGAATGAGGGCAAAATTTTCACACAAAAAATATAGGCTACCGGATAAGACACCACTTATTGCAATGAGAATTTCATCTTTTAATGAATCAGCAAAAAGCTTTTTGTGACATATACACAATAACGAAATATAGGCAATCGCAAAACGATAGAAATAAGCGTCTGCAGGAAATAATCCAGCAGACAACAGAACTTTGGTTGATACAAATGTCTCTCCCCATATTGCAACACATAGGATTGCAATTATATGTACATAAAACTTCGGCATAAACAAATATGCAAAAATTAGATTACAAAGTTACAGAAAAAAAACAAAGTAGCTCTCAAGTATTACCTTTTATTTTGTTTAGAAACTTTTTTTTCGTACATTTGCAGTTGAACTAAAAATTTCAGTTTATCATATAACGTTATATTAACTAATTTATGGGTGTATATAAGAATTTCAAATTGCCAGCAATAGCACAGTCGGTCACAATCCATAAAATTGATGACGAAAGAGGTGTACTATGTTTCGCAGACAATAGTGAATTACCATTTCCAATAGAACGTGTGTTTTGGATAACTAATGTTCCAAATGGCAAAATTCGTGGAGGACATGCCCACAAAGTATGTGCTGAAATATTATTTCCTATCAGTGGTGAATTTGATGTTTTTGTTGATGACGGCAAGACGTCTGTAGTTTGCCATCTTTGCAATCCTAATGAAGGTTTATATATCGGACCAGATGTATGGTGCAAAGTGGAAAACTTCTCCTCTGGCGCGGTTTGTGGAGTATTTGCGTCACATCCTTATCTAAAAGAAGGATATATGAATACTTACGAGGAGTTCAAGAGTTATATAGAAACTAAATT